>JAQGKB010000206.1 GCA_028290345.1 Hyphomicrobiales bacterium
AGGATGGTTTCCTGCGGCAGCCAATCGAGGTGTGCGCCGGCAGCGGCGGTGAGGCGCGTCGCCACCCGCGCATCGGCTCCAGTGGATTTGTAGATGCGCTCGCAGGCCTGCGTTGTCAGCACCAGCCGCGCGCCGGGGGCGGCATCGGCCTGCCAGGTGATGTTGTCGCCGCCGGTGAGGCCGCCGGCCGTGTTGATCAGCACGGCCTGGAGGCTTTGGTCGTGGGTGTTGGGCAGGCGGATTTTTGCGCAGCCGTCCTGGTAGAGCGTTTGCAGATGCGTCGCGCCGTCGCGGACTTGCGTGGCGATGCGCCCATCGCCGCGGGCGCGTTGCATGTGGGGGGCTGGTTCCGGCACCACCCCCGCCGCCGTCATTGCCCGATTCATTCGGGCAATCCAGCCACGCGCAGTCCTGCGCGTGAAGGAGCAAAAACGCTGGTATTTGTCGCCCCTGGATTGCCCGGATAAACCGGGCAATGACGGAGCCGAGGGGTAAGTGCCAAGGCTTTGCCTAAACCATCAAATGCCGCCGGACCTCGGGCAGGTCGAGGTCGCTGGCCGGGCCGGAGTGCTGAATTTCGCCGCGATCCATGATGTAGATGTCGTCGGCGATTTCCCGGCAAAAGTCCAGATATTGCTCGACCAGCAAAATCGTCATGCCCATGTCGTCGCGCAAGAACTGCAGCGCGCGGCCGATATCCTTGATGATCGAGGGCTGGATGCCTTCAGTCGGCTCGTCGAGCACCAAGACCTTGGGTCGGGTGACCAGCGCCCGGCCAATGGCCAATTGCTGCTGCTGGCCACCCGAGAGATCTCCGCCGCGCCGGCCCAACATGGTCTTCAGCACGGGGAATAGCGTGAAAATCGTCTCCGGAATGGATTTGTCCTTGCCCTTGAGGCCGGCATAACCGGTTTCGAGGTTTTCGCGCACGGTGAGCAGCGGAAAGATCTCGCGGCCCTGCGGCACATAACCGAGGCCCATGCGGGCGCGCTTGTAGGGTGGGGCCTTGCGCAGCACGTGATCGTTGAAGACGATCTCGCCGGAGGAGATGGTGTTGATGCCGGTAATGGCGCGAAGGGTCGAGGATTTGCCGACGCCGTTGCGGCCGAGCACGGCGGTGATGCGGTTGGGTTTTGCCTCGATGGTGACGCCACGCAGGGCTTGGGCAGCGCCGTAGAACAGGTCGATGGCGTTGAGGGTGAGGGAGGTCATGGGCGGGGGCCTACTTGGCGGTTGAGCGTGTGGCTCACCCCCTCCCCAACCCTCCCCACAGGGGGGAGGGTGCCGGGCTGTGCGTTGGGCACGGTCACATCACAATCACCGCCCAGCACCTCCCCCCTCGTGGGGGAGGTTGGGAGGGGGGCGGCCACACACTCGGAGGCCCACATCGCTGAAACCCGATAGCCCAACACAATCATCATCTTCCCAGATACCTTTCGATCACCATCGGATTGGCGCTGACCTGTTCCAGCGTCCCTTCCGCCAGCACCGACCCCTCCGCCAAACACGTGACCCGCGAGCCGAGGTCGCGGACGAAACTCATGTCGTGCTCGACCACCACGATCGAACGCGTCTTGGCGATTTCCTTGAGCAGCTTTGCCGTCTCGACCGTTTCGCTATCCGTCATCCCCGCAACGGGTTCGTCGACCAGCAGCAATTTCGGGTCCTGCGCCAGCAGCATGCCGATCTCCAGCCATTGCTTCTGGCCATGGCTGAGGTCGGCGGCGAGGTCGTGCTTGCGAGCCGTCATCCGCACCGTCGCGAGGATTTCCTCGATGCGGGCGGTATCGGCGCCGCTCGCGTGATAGCTGAGCGAGGCAAAGACGCCGCGGGGCTTCTTCAGCGCCAGCACCAGATTGTCCCAGACGGTCTGGCTCTCGAACACCGTCGGCTTCTGGAATTTCCGGCCGATGCCGAGATTGGCGATTTTCGCCTCATCGAGCTTGGTGAGATCAGTGCGGCCGTCGAAATAGACGTCGCCGTCGTCGGGGCGGGTCTTGCCGGTGATGATGTCCATCATCGTGGTCTTGCCGGCCCCGTTCGGGCCGATAATCGCCAGCATTTCGGCCGGATGCACGATGATCGACAGGTTGTTCAGCGCCCGAAAACCGTCGAAGGAGACGGAGACGCCATTGAGGTAGAGCATGGTGCCGAGTTTTTCGCGCGCTTCGGACATGATCTACTCCGCTGCTTCGGGTTCGGGCTGCAGGACTTCGGCAGCCGCCACAACGGGCCGGCGGCGGGTGCTAACCCACAAGCCGGTCACGGTGCCAACAATGCCCTTCGGCAGGAACAGGGTGACGAAGACGAAGAGGCCCCCCAGCGCGAACAGCCAATAGTCGGGCAGCCAGCCGGTGAAGATGGATTTGCCGAAGTTGACCAGAATGCCGCCAATGATCGGGCCGATCAGCGTGCCGCGGCCGCCGACAGCCGTCCAGATGACGATCTCGATCGAATTGGCCGGCTCGAACTCGCTGGGATTGATGATGCCGACCTGCGGCACGTAGAGCGCCCCGGCGATGCCGGCGATTACCGCCGAGACCACAAACGCGAAGAGCTTTACGTTTTCAACGCGGTAACCCAAAAACCTCGTGCGGCTCTCCGCGTCGCGCACCGCCACCATTACCTTGCCGAGTTTCGAATTGACGATCATCGAGCAGACCAGCAGCGCCAGCGCCAGGGCAATGCCGCTGGCGGCAAACAGCGCGGCGCGGGTGGTGCCGGCCTGGATGTTGGCGCCGAGGATGTCCTTGAAATCGGTGAGGCCGTTATTGCCGCCAAAGCCCATGTCGTTGCGGAAGAACGCCAGCAGCAGCGCGTAGGTCAGGGCCTGGGTGATGATCGAAAGGTAGACGCCGGTGACGCGTGAGCGGAAAGCGAACCAGCCGAAGGCGAAGGCGAGCGCGGCCGGGACCAGCACCACCATCAGGGCAGCGAACCAGAAATTGTCGAAGCCGTTCCAGTACCAGGGCAGGGCCTTGTAGTTCAAAAACACCATGAAATCGGGCAGGATCGGATTGGCATAGACGCCGCGCGGGCCGATCTCGCGCATGAGGTACATGCCCATGGCGTAGCCCCCCAGCGCGAAGAACGCGCCGTGCCCGAGCGAGAGAATGCCGCAATAGCCCCAGACGAGGTCGAGCGCCAAGGCGAGCATGGCGTAGGTGAGATATTTGCCGAACAGGGGTACGGCGTAGTCGGGCACGTGCAGCGGGTTGGAGGCTGGCAAATAGAGATTGGCCAGCGGCACGGCGGCCGCGGCGATGAGGATGAGCAGGGCGACCCAGGCGGTTTTTCGGTCGAGGGCGCGGAAGAGCATTTGGGTGATCATGGGAGGATGGCCTCGAAAGAAAGCCCCTCACCCGGCCTCCGCTGCGCTCGGCCACTCTCTCCCCGACGGGGAGAGGAAAGCCGCGAGCGCCGAGCCCTCTTATTCCTCTCCCCGTCGGGGAGAGGTTGCCCGGAGGGCGGGTGAGGGGTCTTGGCCACGTGCACAAGCCTGATCATTGCTCCACCGCTCTTCCCTTGAGCGCGAACAGTCCTCTCGGCCGCCGCTGGATGAAAAGAATGATGAACACCAAAATCAAAATCTTCCCCAACACCGCCCCTGCATAAGGCTCGAGAAACTTGTTCGCCACGCCCAGTGTCAGTGCCCCTACCAGCGTGCCCCACAGGTTGCCCACCCCGCCGAACACCACCACCATGAAGCTATCGATGATGTAGTTCTGCCCGAGGTTGGGCGACACGTTGTCGATCTGGCTCAACGCCACCCCGGCCATCCCCGCGATGCCCGAGCCGAGGCCGAAGGTCATGGCGTCAACGAAGGGGGTGCGGATGCCCATGGCGGAGGCCATGCGGCGGTTCTGCGTCACTGCGCGCATCTGGAGGCCAAGCGACGTGCGGTTGAGCACCAGTTGCAGGATGACGAACACCACGATGGCAAAGACCACGATCCACAGCCGGTTCTGGGTGATCGCCAGCCCGCCGAAATCGAACGAGCCCGAC
Source organism: Hyphomicrobiales bacterium (assembly GCA_028290345.1). Lineage (GTDB taxonomy): Bacteria > Pseudomonadota > Alphaproteobacteria > Rhizobiales > Devosiaceae > JAQGKB01. Next base: position 4,006 of record JAQGKB010000206.1, read on the forward strand.
ATCCAGGTGGGGTTGATCACCTGCCGGTTGGTAGGCCCGAAGACCGTGCGGATCGCCTGCTGCAGGATCAGCGACAGACCCCAGGTGGCGAGCAGGGTTTCGAGCGGCCGGCCATAGAGCCAGCGGATGATACCGCGTTCGATGGCTACGCCAACGAGAGCCGTGAACAGGAACGCCGCCGGCACAGCGAACGCCAGCGAATAGTCGAGCAGGCCCGGCGCGACGGAGCGTACGGTTTCCTGCACCACGTAGGTGGTGTAGGCGCCCAGCATCACCATTTCGCCATGCGCCATGTTGATGACGCCCATGACGCCGAAGGTGATGGCGAGGCCGATGGCGGCGAGCAGCAGCACCGAGCCGAGGGACAGCCCGTACCAGACGTTCTGCGCCACGTCCCAGACCTGCAGATTGCGGGTGATGGCATCGATATCGGCCTGCACGGCTGGCTTTAGATCGGCTGGGGCGCTGGCGAGCGCGGTGGTGAGGATGGTCAGCGCATCCTTGTTGCCGCGCGCCGCGATGGTATCGATGGCGGCCTTCTTGTCGGCATCGCTGGCGCTGGTTTTCAGCATGATCACCGCGCGGGCGGCTTCCATGGTGCTCTTGACGGTGGCGTCAGTCTCGGCCGCCAGCGCGGTATCGAGCAGCGCCAGGTTGGCGGGGTCGGCGTCCTTGAGCAGATCCCGCGCCGCGGCGAGACGAGCCGCGCGGTCGGGACTGCGCAGGGTCAACTGGCTCATGGCGCTGCTCAGCAGAGTGCGCACGGCATTGTTGATCTTGACCTTGCCCATCGTATCCGGGTCGACGTCGGCCGCCACGGCGCCGGTGATCGGATCGGCGTAGGTGGGCGCATCTGCGGTGCCGCCCTGCAGGTAGACCCGGCCGCCGTCGGAGCTGACGAACAGCCGGCCATCATTCAGTTCCTGCAAAATCTCGTTCACGTGCGGGTCGTGCGAGTCGACCAGCGCCTTGATGGCGGCTTCGCGCTCGGGAAAGCCGCCAACGCCCAGCGCATTCACCAGGTCCGCGATATTGCTCGCCTGCGCAAAGGCGGGCGCGGCAAAGCCGAAGCAGATGCCGAACAGCAGCAGGGCGATCGGCAGGAGTCTGAACGAAGGCATCAGGTGGCGGCCTTTCAGCTCGAACAGGGAAGGGAAGGCGGAGCGGACCCCGCCTTCGCATCTTGCTTGAGTGCTTGCCTACTTGGCCGCGACGGCCTTGGTGGTGCCGCCGCAGAGGCCCGTCTTGGTGTTGAAGTTGCCGCAGGCCATGGGCTTGCGCCAATCCGAGATCAGCGGCGCGGAGTCGGGCAGGAAGTCCGACCATTCATCGCCGACCACAGACGCGGTCTGCTGCACGATATCGAACTGGCCGTTGCCCTGGATTTCACCGATCAATACCGGCTTGGTGATGTGGTGGTTCGGCATCACGGTGGCATAGCCGCCCGAAAGGTTGGGCACCGAGACGCCGACGATCGAGTCGATCACCTTGTCGGTGTCGGTGCTGCCGGCCGCTTCCACGGCCTTAACCCAGGCATTGAAGCCGATATAGGCGGCTTCCATCGGGTCGTTGGTCACGCGCTTGTCGTTCTTGATGAAGGTGTGCCAGGCCGAGATGAACTTCTTGTTGGCCGGGGTATCGATGGATTCGAAGTAGTTCCAGGCGGCGAGGTGCCCGACCAGCGGCTTGGTATCGAGGCCGGCGAGTTCTTCTTCACCCACGGAGAAGGCGATGACCGGAATATCGGTGGCCTTGAGGCCCTGGTTGCCCAGTTCCTTGTAGAACGGCACGTTGGCGTCGCCGTTGATGGTCGAGACCACGGCGGTCTTCTTGCCGGCCGAACCGAAGGTCTTGATCTTGGAGACTTCGGTCTGCCAATCGGAGAAGCCGAACGGCGTATAGTTGATCAAGATGTCTTCCTTGGCGATGCCCTTGGATTCCAGGTACGCCTCGAGGATCTTGTTGGTCGTGCGCGGATAGACGTAGTCGGTGCCTTCGAGCACGAAGCGTTTTACGCCCTCGGTTTTCATCAGGTAGTCGACGGCGGGGATCGCCTGCTGGTTCGGCGCCGCACCGGTATAGATGATGTTGCGCGAAGACTCTTCACCCTCGTACTGCACGGGGTAGAACAGCAGCGAGTTCAATTCCTCGAATACCGGCAGCACGGACTTTCGCGACGAAGACGTCCAGCAGCCGAACACGGCGGCGACTTTATCCACCGAGATCAGTTCACGTGCCTTTTCGGCAAATGTTGGCCAGTCGGAGGCCGGGTCGACCACCACTGCCTCGAGCTTCTTGCCCAGTAACCCGCCCTTCTTGTTCTGCTGATCGATCAGGAACAGCATGGTGTCCTTGAGCGTCGTCTCGGAAATTGCCATCGTGCCCGACAACGAATGCAATATGCCGACCTTGATCGTGTCGTCGGCCGCGACGGCCATTTGCGGCATGAGAATGCCCGTCGAGATCGCGGCAGCAAGTCCCAGGCCCGCAAGAACGCGGTTTACTTCTGTCATATACGCCTCCGACAATTATTGTTGTTACCGGAACAAGCTTTGCAAAGGCTATGCCAGCCCACAGGATTCATCGGTAAACAACTGAAGATGCTCGCCTATATGGCAATCGACATTTGCGGTTCGCTGCTGGTACGGACTATTCGGCGGGGCAGGGCTGCCGGTTCTGTAAGCAAAACCTTAAGCTGCGATTAATCCTTAGGCAGGAGTTGCGCGGTGCCGGCTGTTGATTGTTTTTCCGGCGATGCGGAAAAATACGGGGGCGGCGCAACTTTCGGCCCGCTGCCCCGTTGCAGAAAAGGCAACATGGAACAGACAGTTTCGGTCAATGTCTTTAAGGGCTGACGCTCCCTTGAGGGTATTACCGATTGGGGCGCGAGACTTCGGTCTCGCGCCTTTTTGTGTCTGTCGGTGTATTTTGAGGCGCGGCGGTGGTGGGAAGGCGCGATGGTGGGCGTGGCCGCCGCTCAGCCCCAATGAGCCCTTATGGTGAGGTGAGAGCGTAGCGACCCTCGAACCACGAGGGCGGGCACTCCCGGCGCCCTCTACACCGCCAGCGCTTCTTCCGGCGTCACCAGCGCGTATCCCTGCGCCTCGGCCACCGGCTTGCAGGTCACCTTGCCATTCCAAACGTTGAGGCCGGCGCGCAGATGCGGGTCGGCGGCGAGCGCGGCGCGCCAGCCCATGTTCGCCAGCCGCACCACGTGGGGCAGGGTGGCGTTGTTGAGGGCGTAGGTGGAGGTACGCGCTACGGCACCCGGCATGTTGGCAACGCAGTAGTGCACAATGCCGTCGATCACATAGGTCGGCTCGGCATGGGTGGTGGCGTGCGAGGTCTCGAAACACCCGCCCTGGTCGATCGCGACGTCAACCAGCACCGCACCCGACTTCATGGTCTTGAGCATGGCCCGGGTGACCAGTTTCGGCGCCTCGGCGCCCGGCACCAGCACGGCCCCGATCACGAGGTCGGCGGTTGCCACTGCCTCGGCCAGCGCCGCCTTGTGCGAATAGAGCACGCGCGCCTTGGCGCCGAAATGCCCGGACAGACGCTCCAGCACCGCAGCGCTCTTGTCGAGCACCGTGACATCGGCCTGCAGCCCCACTGCCATTTCGGCGGCGTGGAAGCCGACGACGCCGCCGCCGAGGATCACCACCTTGCCCGGCTGCACGCCCGGCACGCCGCCCAGCAGTACGCCGCGGCCGCCATGGGCCTTTTCCAGCGCCGTGGCGCCCGCCTGGATCGACATGCGGCCGGCCACCTGGCTCATCGGCTTCAGCAACGGCAGGCCGCCGCTGGCGTCGGTCACGGTTTCATAGGCGATGCCGATGATGCCGGCCTTGACCAGATCCCGGGTTTGTTCCGGATCGGGCGCCAGATGCAGGTAGGTGAAGAGGATTTGCCCGGGGCGCAGCATGGCGCGCTCGGCGGGTTGCGGTTCCTTGACCTTGACGATCATGTCGGCCGCGGCAAAAACCGCGGCCTCGTTTGGCGCGATCTCGGCCCCGGCGGCACGATAATCGGCATCGCCCGCGCCGATGCCGCTACCGGCCTCGGTCTCGACCAGCACCCGGTGTCCGGCATGGATCAATTCGGCCACGCTCTCGGGTGTCAGGCCGACACGATATTCGTGATTCTTGATTTCCTTCGGTACGCCGACAAGCATTTTGCAACCCCCACGATTTCCAGCCTGCATCAGAACGCAAAACGCGTGAGAAGTTGTTGCGATCCGCCTGCACTTTAGGTCATTATTCGAACCAGGTTCGACAAGATGGCGGAAAACCGGCATGGAATTGCAGATCGACGCAATAGACCGAAAATTGTTGCACCTGCTGCAGGACGACAGCCGCCGCAGCGTGCAGGAACTCGGCGAGGCCGCCGGGCTCTCCGCCTCCGCCTGCCATCGGCGGCTGAAGGCGCTGGAGGAGCGCGGCGCGATCGAGAAATATCACGCGGTGCTGAACGCCGAGCGGCTGGGTTTTTCCATCCAGTTCTTCATCGAGGTTGGGCTGACCAGCCAGAGCGAAGCGACGCTCGATGCCTTCGAGGCGGCGGTGAAAGACATTCCCGAGGTGCTCGAGTGCCATTTGATGGCCGGCCAATCCGACTACATTTTGCGCGTCGTGTGCCGAGACCATGAGGATTTCGAACGCCTGCACCGGCGGCTGAGCGCGCGGCTGCCGGGGGTGGCGCGGATACATTCCAATATGAGTATCCGGACGGTGAAGGCGCGGACCGGGTTGCCGATTTGAGGGGAGGGTGCAGCCCGCCGAAGGGTCGCGCCCCACCTCTCCATGAGGGCTCATTCCCCCCTCATTCGTCACCCTCGGGCTCGACCCGAGGCCCCAGACTGCATGCGGTGGTGCTTGCCACAAGCCTGGGTCCTCGCGTCAAGCGCGAGGATGACGAATGATGGGTGGTGGTCCGAGGGCTCCAACCACGAGGCTGCGCACCCCGCCGTCCCCCAATGGAGATTTTAACCGGCGCGGCCATGTTGTAGCATGCACATCATGGACACAGCCTTTTCCGGATTCCCAACGCAAACCTTCGAGTTCTTGACCGGGATCGCGGCCAGTAATGAAAAGCCGTGGTTCGAGGCCAACCGGCCGCTCTACGAGGCCGGCTACGTCGCGCCGGGGCGGGCTATGGTCGAGGCGCTCGGGCCAAGACTGCGTGAGATTTCGCCAGATGTGCAGTTCGATGCCAAGCCGCACGGCTCGCTGTCGCGCATCAATCGCGACGTGCGATTTTCCAAGAACAAGGCGCCCTACAAGACCCATCTCGATCTCTGGTTCTGGCACGGCGAGCGGCGCGGCTGGAGCATGCCGGGCTTCTGGTTCCGGCTGACGCCCGAAACCGTCTACATGGGCACCGGCATGCATGGTTTCGA
>JAQGKB010000285.1 GCA_028290345.1 Hyphomicrobiales bacterium
TCGGGTGTGCCCTCGATCATGCCGGCAGCCTTGAGCGCCGAGACGATACCGCTCATCGATTGCGGGCGCATGCCTTCGGCTTCGGCAAGCGCGGTGACAGTCGCCGGGCCGCTGCGCTCGATGCGGACCAGCACCTTGGACTGAGAGTGGGTGAAATCGCCAAAATTGCCCTCCTCGCGGAGGCGCCGGTTCAGCTTGCTGACGGTCAAACGCAGCTGTTCGGCGAGAACGGCGGTGGGTTCCGCGTCGGCACCGAGCTTGAGGGAGGAGTTGGTCATGCAGTCAATATATGAAGGCTATCTTCTCAGGTCAACTGCTAAGGTGACCTTCATATCTGTCCGGCGGCTCCCATACGCGCCTTTCACCGGGCTTCGGATCACGATTTTCTGCGCTGCAAAAATTCAGAACCGTTGGGCAGTTCACACCCTATGCGGCTGGTTCGGCTCCCACCTTGGGTTACTTCGCGTCGATGCTAGTGGGCGAGGCACCAGAACAGAAATGCGGCTAGGGTTGGGCTCGGCCAGATAGATCTTGCCGCTCTGCGAATCGAGGGCGATCCCGTGGGCACTGTTGAGGACCGGCCGGCAACGCCCCAGATCATCGCCGGACGGCGACAGCAAAGTCAGTGACGGCACCTGGTCGACGACGTACAGCAGTCCGGCGCCGTCCACGCAAAGGTCGGCGGGACGATGGAAGCCGGTCCAGATGTCGAGCAACGCTCCGTCAGCGGAGAACACCTGCAACCGATGATTGTCCCGGTCCCCGACCACGATGCGGCCGCCCGGCAGCACGGCGATCGCATGAGGCGCCACGAACTGCCCGGGGCCGGTGCCGCGACTGCCCCAACTGTGTATCAGCTTGCCTTCGGGCGAGAAGCAATGGATGCGACTGCTGGCGTAACCATCGCAGACATAGATTTCGCCGTCCCCTCCGAAGGCGACGCCGCATGGATGATTGAAGGGGGCGTTTGGCCCATTCCTCACGCCAAGCGCATCAAGCAGGCGGCCATAGGGGGTGCAAATCAGGATTTGGTGCGCATCGCGGTCAACGATGAACAGCCGGCCATCGGGAGAAAACGCCAGTTTGTGGCCATCGGCGATCAGATCCTCGCCCCACATGCTGATAGTCGAGCCGCTGGGCGAAAGTTCGACGACGGCCGGCCCCGGCAATTCGGCGAGCGAGTCCCGGCGCAGCAAGACGAACACGTGCCCGCGATTGTCGACAGCAACATCGCTGACCGTGCCGTGCCCCGCAGGGAAATTTCCCCAGGGCCGCTCCACCGAATAGATTTGGGCGCCTAAGGCAACAGTCAGGCCGGCGCGCTTGGGAAGCTGTGGCAACGCAGTCATGCTAGTTCGGCACCGTTAGTTAGAAATTCGGCGAGGGGCGTCGCGGCTGGTTGCGCCTCGCGCCGCAGCCATTTGCCCCGGTTGGCCCTCGCTCCTGGCATGCCGCCCTCGATGATGACCTCGCCGCGACTGATCACGGTGCGCGGCCAGCCACGAACCTCGAAGCCCTCGTAAGGCGTGTAGTCAACTTGGTGGTGCAACTGGTCGTTCCGGATGATGCGCGCATGGTCCGGGTCCCAGACAACAATGTCGGCATCGCTGCCGACGGCGATGGTGCCTTTGGCCGGATAGAGACCGAATCGCTTCGCCGGATTGGTCGCCGTGAGCGCCACGAAGTTATTGAGGGTCAGCTTGCCCGTCGCGACGCCGGTCGAAAAGAGTAAGGGCATTCGAGTTTCGAGCCCTGGAATGCCATGCGGAGTTGTCGGAAAGCCGCCTTCGCGCGCGCCCGCCAGCTTGCCGCCCGGTCCGGCCAGCGGATGCGGCGAGTGATCCGATGAAATTACATCGATCACGCCGCGTTTGAGGTACGACCACAGCAGATCTCGATCGTGCGAGGTGCGGGGCGGGGGCCCGAAGATCAGGTTGGCAGCATGCTCACCGTTCCCGCGGAGGTCGTCCTCAGTGAAGACAAGGTATTGCGGGCAGGTCTCGCCACTCGCCGCCACCCCGCGCTGCTGTGCTCTCTCGATTTCCGTCGCCGCATCGGCAGAGGTCACGTGGAAGACGTGAACGGGCATCCCCAGCAACTCTGCATATGTCAGGATCCGATGGATGGCCTCACGCTCAATGGCGGCCGGTTTGGCCAGGACGTTGTAGGGCAGGGCGGTATGGCCGGCACGCTGCAGCGTTTCCGTTAGGAATTCCATAGCTGCATGGTTTTCCGCGTGCACGACTATCAGTGCGCCGGCATCGCGGCAGCGGGCCATCAGCGCCAATAGGTCGGGATCGCTCAGGGCATTGCTGCGGGTCGCCATGAAGACCTTCACCGAAGTGTGGCCAGCTGCAACCAGTGCGGGTAGATCATCATCCAGCAGCGTCGGAGTAACATCGGTCACCAGGAGATGAAACGCATAGTCGATGACCGATGCGCGGGCACGCAGCGCGTAATCCTCCACGCACTGGCGCAACGACTCGCCCGGCCCCTGACGTGCGTGCGTGATCATTGTCGTAGTGCCGCCGAATGCCGCAGACAGGGAAGCACTGGCGAAGGTTTCTGCGCCCTTCGGGCTGCCGTTCTGCTCCACATGCACATGGGTGTCCACTCCACCAGGCAGGACCAGCAGTCCGCCGGCGTCGACTTCTCGCGTGCCCACAGGCAGGTCGCGGCCGAGCACAACGACGCGACCATCGATTACGCCAATATCGGCGCGAACAGTGTCGGCGGCAGTCGCGACCGTGCCGTTGCGGACGACAAGGTCAAATTCAGCCATGTGACTATTCCTTATTCCGTCGGGACTAACGCGACGCCCGGATCGCCTTGATGGCGCGGCCGGCAGCATCCAGGTTGGCGTGCTGCATTTCGGCGTAGTTTCGGGCAATGGTGATGCCGTCGGCCTGAGCCTTCCAGGCGGCCTCGATTGCTGCCTCGGTGTCCTCGGGCGTCATCGCACCGGCGAGACCGTTCTCAAACACGTCGACGCCAATGCCGGCAATGACGCGGGTCCCGCCGTTTCGCCGTACGATATTCACACCTTGGGCGACGTAATCGGCCGGTAGCCCTGCCGAGGCAAAGGCCGCGGGTTTAGGCAGGTCAAGCCCCAGCATCTCGGCGAAGAACGCCCAGATAGTTTCCTCGCGCATGCCGCCGAAGGCGGTCGACAGCAGGCCAAGGTAGCGCTTGATGCGTGGCCCTTCGGGAAGATGGTACAGGATCGGCCTGATGTAGTCCGAGGCGGCGGAGAAGTCGGCCATGTTCCACTCTGCTTGCAGCAGCGGGTTGATGAAATAGTAGTGCCACAGCCCCAGGCCGAATGAGCGCTCCGGCTGCAGCCATTTTGCCGCGCCGTAGAGCTCTCGGTGCAACGACAAATAAGCTTCAGTCCATCGCGCCTCCCAGCCGAGCACCTCCGGATATTCCAGCAGCACCCGCAGTAGGGCCCCGGGCTTGCCAGCATCGGCCCGGGCCGCCGCGACTGAGTCCCGCAAGGCGGCATAACCGCGCCGGACGCGCAGCCAGTCGAGGCCAGCGGCGGTGGCGACGCCGCGGCAATGTTCGCAGAAGCACGCCGGCTGTTCGCCGGCGATGATCTGGTGCAGCGGTCCCCAGCGTTCAACGCCCCACAGCAGCCCCTTGAACTCGTACGAGGTGTAAAGATCCTCGAGCAGCGCCAACTTCCATGCCCGATACGACGGATGATTGACGCAGGGCAGCTTGCCGCGCCTGCCGTCGACATCGACTTCGAGCACCGTGGGCCAGTTGGTAACGTTGCGCTGGAAGCCGCCGGTACCCGCGCTTTCGAGGATGTAGACGTGGAGCTCGAGCCCGCGCTCGGCCGCCGCCTTGGCCCCAACTGCCATGGCATCGAATTCGGCAAATGGGCTCTCCGTGACGTGTGGCGAGCCAAGGCCGGTATGCCGGTAGAAATGATCGTGGGCTTCCGCGTAGTAGCCGCCAAGACCGCCGTGCGAGCCCTTCGGGCCGTGACCGGGCCAGGTGCGGCCGCGATCGATGATTTCCGGATTGAAGCCGTGCGCGGCCATCAGCACACCGGTCGGATCGACCTTCTGCTGAACTATGTCAAAGACGGTATCCGTGCCCTCGTCGATGAGGCTCGTAGCGTTGAGGTGCACCAGCACCGGCCAGCGTTTGTCATTCATCGGCGGTCTCCTGTCTGCGTCGGCGTTGCGTCGCGGCGGCTGAAAGTTTTGTGGAATAGCGCCGCGCATCGAGGTGGCTCATCAGGCGTACGAGCGGCCAGAGGAGGGCAAGATAGATCACGGCCGCGGCGATGATCGGCGTGACGTTGTAGCTTGTGGCCTGAGCCAACTGAGCCGTGTGCAGGAGCTCGGGCACGCTCACCACACTGGCGAGTGCCGTCAACTGGGTGATCGTAATGATGTTGGATAGCAGGTCGGGGAGCACTGCCCGCGTGCCCTGCGGAAGAACGATAACAAAGAAGCTCTGCAGCCAGGACATGCCGGTGGCGCGCGCAGCATGCCACTGGCCGCGCGGTACGCCTTCAATGCCGGCGCGGAAGATCTCGGCAAAATAGCTCGAGGTATTAAGCGTAAAGCTCACCGCGATTGCGGCATATGCGCTGATCTCGTACCCCAGCAGAGGCGCCCCGAAGTAGAGATAGATGAGCAGCACCAGCGGCGGAAATGCGCGGAAGAAGTCGATCCAGACCATAAGCAACACCCGCGCCAGACCGGCCGAGACGACAAAGAGTGCGGCGATGAGCAGGCCTGCGATGGCGCCAAGTGGAATGACCAGCAGCGACAACAGCATCGTTTGCGCCAACCCGGCCAAAAGCGGCCGCCAGGTGATCGCAAGGATATCGCCGTTGGCGAAGTTGGTGAGCACGGCGTCCATTCTCACCCCCGCTGCGGGAAACGATGCTCGATCCAACGGCTGAACACGATCAGCGGGGCAAAGAGCACGATATAGAAAAGGGCGGCCATGGTGAGCGGCGTCGAATTCGCTGAATTGGATAGCGCACTCATCGCTATGTTGAGAATTTCAGGCACGGCGATCACCGACCCAAGCGCTGTGTTCTTGGCAATGGCGATGGTGCGGTTGGTCAATGGCGCCACGGTCATGCGCAGCGCCTGCGGGAATACGATGAGCATCAGGGTGGTTACCGACCCCAACCCCGTCGAGCGCGCTGCCTCCCATTGCCCTTTCCCTACTGCCCTGAGGCCACCATAGATGATCTCTTCAGTGAAGGCGGCGAGCACCAGGCAGAGCCCAAGCCAGGCGCAGTCGAAGCCCGACAAGCGAATACCGGCAAACGGCAGCGCGAAATAATTGACGACCAGGATGACCAGCGGCGGGATGGCCCGAAACACATCCGCAAAGATGACGATCGGGATTCTGAACAGCGGCGGGACGGCCACCCGGATCAGTCCCAGAACCAAGCCCAGCAGCAGTCCCGTAAGCAGGACCAGCAGGGTCAACTGCACGGTCAGCCCGATGGCGCCCAGCATTTCGTCCCAGTACCGGGCCCAGATGACAGGGTTTATGAACTGGTCGACGAACCTACCCATGCGAGCCGGCCAAGCTGAAGCGCGAAAGGAATTCGATGGTCCGTTGCTGCTGAGGGTTGCCGAACAACGCCGCTGGTGCGCCGGCTTCAACGACGCGCCCCTGGTCCAAGAAAACGACCTTGTCCGCGGCCTCACGGGCAAATTGCATCTCGTGGCTGACAATCAGCATGGTCATGCCTTCGTGTCGCATCTTGCGAATGACGTCGAGGACGCTGCCCACCAACTCCGGGTCGAGCGCCGAGGTCGGCTCGTCGAACAGCATCAGCTTGGGCTTCAGCGCCAGCGCACGGGCGATGGCGACACGCTGTTGCTGGCCGCCGGATAGCTCGGCAGGGTAAGCAGACCCGCGGTGTGCGAGGCCGACTTCGGCCAGAAAGTGGTGTGCGATCTCGCGCGCTTCCCGAGCGGACTTCCGCTGTACGAGCCGCAGCGCGATGGCGACGTTCCACAGCGCCGTCATGTGCGGATAGAGGTTGAATGACTGGAAAACCATGCCGACCGACTGCCGGAGCGCGTTGACGTTCTTCTGTTTCAGGATGTCTGCGCCTTCGAATAGAACGGCACCGCTGCTGGGGTGCTCGAGCAGATTGCAAAACCGCAGCAGCGTGCTCTTGCCGGAGCCGGAAGGGCCAACGAGGAAGACGACCTCTTTCGGCGCGACCTCAAGTGACACCCCGTGCAGGACTTCGCGGTCGCCGAAGGTCTTGCTGACGTTGTCGAGTTTGAGCAGCGCGGCCATGGTGTACTCAGGTTTGTAGACGATGGGCATCTCCGGGCAGGTCCTACTGCCCGGGAATGGGCATCAGGTGCCGCAGTTCGGTGCCTTATAATCAGCGACAAAGTTCGCGCGGCCGGGCTGCCCAATGCCGGCCGATACCGTCATCGAGGGTGAGTTCGCGGCCGGCGGAGCGCCGAACCACTTTGCATAGACTTTGGACACGGTGCCATCGAGCTTCATGCACTCCATGATCCGCTCGACCTTTGTGCGTGTGGCTTCGTCGTCCTTGCGGAATGCCCATGAGAAGACATTGCCGGTCGACACTCGATATGACGCTTCGAGCTGCGGGTTCTGCGCAGCAGCGTACATGACGTTGCCGTCGCCACTGATAGCGGCGTCATCACGGCCGGATAGCACCGCCTGGAAGGCATCGGCATTCTTGCCGTACTTGTTGATGGTGAAGCCGTACTTCGCGCGGATCGACTCAAGGTACTGTTCCTGCGCCGAGCCGTTGTTGACCGCTATAGACTTCCCGGACAACGCTTCCAGCCCGTCGATTGCCTTACCCTTGCGGGTGAGGAACTGCAGATCGGTGGCCACGAAGCCCTCGATGAAGAGCATCGCCTCCGAGCGCTCCTGCGTCAGCGTTACGGGTGCAATGATGAACTCATATTTGTGGGCTTCGAGTCCGGCGAAGATCCCGGCGAACTGCTGATCGACAATCTTGACGCCGGACTTGCCCATGCGTTTGGCGACTTCCGTCGCCAGGTCTGCATTGAAGCCGGTAACGGTCCCATCGGGGCTGGCGATGATGTATGGATTGGAGCCGTAATCGGCCCCGACGACGAGCTCGTCCGCAAGGCTCGCAGTAACCATCCCGCCTACCAGGCCCAGGATGGCGAAAGCGGCGGCGAAGCTGGATAGGCAGGCTATTCGACGATTATGCACGAAACATCTCCTTCGGGAACTCGCAAACCCACGGCGACGCTAGCAGTTGTTTGCTAATCCGAAAAATGCAATTATTCTGGGATTTCATCAGGAATTTGCAAGTGCGCTTCAGCAGTCTGCGTGCCTTCCGTTACGTCATGGAAAGTGGAACAATCGCCGCCGCTGCCACCCGTCTTAACCTAAGCCAGCCCGCCGTGAGCCGTCTTATATCGGGCCTGGAGGATGAGCTTTCGGTGCAGTTTTTCGTGCGCCAGGGGCGGCGCCTCTCGCCGACCTTGGAAGGTTTGCGCTTTTTTGAGGAGACACAAGGCCTCTTGGCCGCAATCGATCACCTGCCGCTAACTGCAAGCGAGATCAAGGAAAATGCCAAGCGTCGCGTGCGGGTTGTCTGCATGCCGCGGCTGGCGTTTAGCGTGGCGCTACCGGCCATCGCCATGGTGCAGAGCAGAGACCCCGGTATCCAGTGCGAACTGGTTGTGCAGGATCGCGTCGAAATGGAGCGCGAAGCGGTCAGCCACAGCTTTGATATCGGGCTCGCCGTGCTGCCAGTCGACACCCATGCCGTGAACGTCATGCGGCTTGGCACTAGTCCTGTCTATGTTCTAGCCCACCGTGACCACTATTTGAGCGGCCGTCGGAAGATTGATTTTTCTCAGATCATAGACGAGCCGATAATCGCGCTGCCCGACGGGACCCGCGACCGGGGTGAAATGGATGGGCTGTTCCGCAGCCATTCCGCCAAGCCTCGGATCGGATCGGTCGTTCCGACAATCGAGGCGGCCGCCACACTGGCAGCGGCGGGCGTCGGTATTACGTTCGCCGACGAGTTGTCCATTGCGTCGCTGAGTCACCTTGGCCTAGCAACGATTGCCATGACGCCAACCTGGCATCTCGCTTTCGGACTGTTTCAGCCCGCCCACAGGCGACTGTCGCCTGTGGTGTCCGAGTTAATCGTCGCCGTGGAGCAGCGCCTGGAAGAGATACGTGCGCCGTTCCACAGCATCTCTTCAGGTTCGACAAGCTCGAGCGAACCAGCGGCGGGCCGCCATCGTGTGCCAAGCCCTGGATCTTCGATTCCGTCCGACTGAGGGCACCAACCACCGACACTTTCGCGCAGAATGCTCCAGCCGGACCAGAGGATGTTCAGCCCCACCAGCCCGGCCAGGAATGGGTCGAGCACTGCTCCGCCCAGCGGGGCGCGCGTACATCTCAGGGCGCTAAGATCGGCTCAGCCGGATGATGGGCGGATTTTCGATATTGAACCGGCGATTGGGTCGTGATGCGCTTGAACGCGGTGCTGAAGCCGCTTTCGGATTCATAGCCAAGCGACAGGGCGATCGACGAGACAGAGTCCTTGCTTGCCCGCAGCCGCTTGCTGGCCAGCCGAACGCGCCAGCGCAGCAGGTAGTCGATCGGGGCGAGGCCGACAGTTCCTTTGAAGCGAGCGGCAAAGCTCGATCGCGACATGCCGGCTGCCGCGGCCAAGCTATCGAGAGTCCATGGATGCGACGGATCGGCGTGAATGCGCTGCAAGACCGCGCCGATGTGCCTGTCGCGCAGTGCGGCAAACCAGCCGATCGCTGCATCCCCGCTGGCCGCAAGCTGCGCCCGTAGGGCTTCGATCAGCATCATCTGCATGAGGTCGGCGCAGACCAGGGATTTGCCCGGGCGGGCCTCCGCAAGTTCGCTGGCCAGACGCGTGAGTAACCAGCGGACTGCCTCGGCATGGTCCGACTGGCCACGGAAGTGAATGACCGGCGGGAGCACATCGAACAACAAGGATGCGTCGGACGCATCGGCCTCCAGCCGTCCGCCGATGACAAAGGTATCGTTGCCGGCGCCATGACGGGCCACACCATCCTGGGCCCTGGCAAAGATCGGTCCGGAGGCATCCGGCGGCAAATCCAAGGCGCTGGCCAGAACGAACGGGCTTCCGCCCCTCAGCAAGAAGCAATCACCGGTTTCTAATCGGATCGGCTCAAGACCCTCGATGGCAAGCCAGCAGGCGCCCCGTGCCACGGCGTTGAATTTGATCCCCTCGAAGGCACTGAAGCGGATGGCCCAATCCCCGCCGGTGACGAGACTGACGGACATCAGGCTCCGGGCATCGAGCAGTCGAAAGACATCGGAGAGAGGATCGGAAAGCATAATTGGACGGTCAAAAAAGAAACTCAGACGTTCTCTCATGGATAGTCCAGGGAAAGCGTCGCAAAGTCCAGCCTTGTTTGAAGCGAATGGCGCGATCGTCGCCGGAAAGATCCAGCATGCCGAGTAAGCAAATACCCTTCGGATCAGGCTTTGGTGCCGCCAACACCGCCGAGGAGGTCATCGGCGATATCGACCTGCGCGGCAAGACGGCGCTGATCACCGGCGGCTATTCGGGCCTGGGGCTCGAAACCGCTCGCGTCCTGGCGAAGGCCGGGGCCAAGGTGATCGTTCCCGCGCGCGACCGCGAAAAGGCCAAGGCCGCCTTGTCGACGATCCCCGACGTCGAACTGGAAGTGCTGGACCTGATGGCCCCGGCTTTTATCGATGCTTTGGCAGATCGGTTTCTGGCGTCAGGGCGCCCGCTGCACATTCTGATTAACAGCGCCGGCATCATGGCCAGCCCGCTCAAACGGGATGCGCGGGGGTTTGAGGCGCAGTTTTCCACCAACCACCTGGGGCATTTCCAGCTGACGGCACGGCTTCTGCCGGCGTTGCAGCGTGCCGAGGGGGCGCGAGTCGTATCGGTCTCCTCACGCGGCCACCGCATTGGCGGCATAGATTTTGAAGATCCCAATTTTGTGCGTCGCGACTACGACAAGTGGGTGGCCTATGGGCAATCGAAGACTGCCAACGCCCTGTTCGCACTCGGGCTGGACGGCCGTGGCGAAGCGCACGGTATCCGCGCCTTTTCGCTCCATCCCGGCACCATTCTCACCGATCTCGCCCGCAGTCTCTCGGACGCGGAAATCAAGGCTTTTGATGTACACGACGCTGACGGCACGCTTCGCGTCGATCCCGAAGGCGACTTGAAGTCGGTGGGGCAGGGCGCCGCGACCAGCGTTTGGTGTGCCACCAGCCCGCAGCTGGTGGGCAGGGGTGGAGTCTATTGCGAGAATTGCGACATCGCAGAACTGGCGCCGGTCGGGGATACCCGCAAAACCGGTGTCCGCCCATGGGCGGCAGATCCGATCCTGGCCGATCGGCTTTGGTCGCTGAGCGAAGACCGGACCGGTGTTCGCTGGGATTGGTAGCCAAGATGGCCTCCGCCGAGCTCCGCCAGGACAAGGACGCAGTTGAGTTTATGAAAGCCTTTCCGCCCCGGCCCAGCCTACGGCGCTATTCCTGAGTCCCGAACTCTTCAAAGCGAGCCGGGGGCAGGTTGCACATGCTGGGTGCCGCCTCGGCTTCCTGCCGCGCCGGCGGCGTGGATTGGTGCCATGGACGTATCCACGTCAACCTCTACCGACATCCCGGGGCGCAATCTATCGGCCAGCTGCTGGTTGGGGTCGAGTTCGATACGCAGGGGGATCCGTTGCGCTATTTTGGTGAAGTTGCCGGTGGCATTGTCCGGCTTCAACACGCTGAATTCTGAACCAGCCGCCGGGGACATTTCTGAAACATAGCCTGTCAGCTTGCCGCCATTCAGGGCGTCGA
>JAQGKB010000316.1 GCA_028290345.1 Hyphomicrobiales bacterium
TATGCGTCCGCCGCCACTCCCAGGGCTTGTCGAACTTCACCCCGGTAGCCCAGAGCCCGACCTTGTCGGCCTTGGCCTGCTTTTCGATGTCGGCATAGTCCTTGGTCTCGCTGGTGATATCCAGCGCCCAACCCTGCCGGATCAGTTCGCTGTTGAGCACTTTTCCCCCGGTGGTGCAGACCCCGAACTTCCGGTTGAAGGGATCGGGCCGCTGGTTCGGCACGAAATCGCAGCTGGTATCGCCAGCCGCCAGCATGGTGGTCAACGCATCGGTCGCCGACGCCGCGCAGTCCCATTTCTGGTTGCCCTGCTGGCAATACTGGTCCGGATCCGGAGCGTCCGCTCCCCACAGCAGCACCCGCTGGGTGCCGATGGTGATGGTATCGGAGGTGACGGCGCGCGCCGGGCCCGAAATTTTGTTCTGGGCCGCATCCTGCGCAACGACCGGGCTCGCGAGGGCCGCCGCCAGTCCCACGACCAGCATCAGCGCGCCGGCAAGTTTGCCAAGTCCGATCTTCATCATCCAATCCTCCTATATTGAGCTTCGTTCCGGCGCTTTTGCGAATGTCCTAGACTGGGGGCTGGACCCGATACGAGGAGCCTGACCGATGAAACGCGCCCTTCTGATTGTGCTTGCGGCTCTGCTGCCGACCACGGTGCTGGCGGCGCCGGTCGATGAACTGCTCGCCGGCACGCGCAAGGAATGCCGCGGCTGCGACCTGCATGGCGCGAGCTTCAAGAAGGCGGACCTCAGCGGCGTCGATTTCACTGGCGCCAACCTCAGCCAGGCGAGCTTTCATCGCGCCACCCTGAAAGGCGCGATTTTCGACAAGATCAACGGCGACTCCGCCAATTTCAATCTCGCCGATCTCAGCAACGCCAGCTTCCTCGGCGCCACGCTGAGCAATGCGCTGTTCTATGGCGCGCAGTTGTCGGGGGCCAAGCTCGACAAGGCCAATCTTGACTCGGCCCGCATGCAGACGGCGCGCATGACCCGCGCCTCCGCCGTTGGCGCCGATTTCAACAGCGCCGTGATGAAGGACGTGCGGCTCAACGATGCCAACCTCACGGGCGCCTCGCTGCTGCGCACCAATCTGGACTCGGCGAGTGTGGGCAACACCAAGTTCGATGGCACCACCATGGACAATGTCCGGTTCTACGCGATCAAGGGCGGACGGGCTAGTTTCAAGAACGCCAACATCACCGCCACCGAGTTCTATGGCGCCGACCTGCGCGGCGCCGATTTCACCAACGCCAAGGTCTCCGGCTCGCGCTTTACCACCGCCAACATGACCGACGTGCTGCTCGACGGCTCGGTGTTTGCGCAAAATTTCATGCAGGATGGACATTTCCAGCAATAGCCATCAATCGCCGGTGGGCGCGGCGGGCTGATACGGCAGTTGCACCAGCTCGAACCGGGTCTTGCTCTCGAAATTGTTCTTGGTCACCGTCTGGGTCTCGACATTGATCGGGGTCTGCCCCTTCTTGCGCAGATAGGTGCCCTCGATCCGCACCCGCTGCCCCAGCGACGGATTGTCGGCGGTGCAGAGATCGTGGATGAACTGCTGGCCGAGCCCGGACTCGCCCGTGCGCGGCGGCACCTTCTGGCAACTCAAATTCCAGGTGTCGTAGCGGTTGCGCAGATTGGTCGCGAGCGTCACCCCGCTGCGCCGATCGACCCCAGATGCCCGATCGTCGGTGACGATGCGGATGCCCCTGGCGATGCCCTTGTCATCGACCAGCACCGAAACCATCACCGGGTGGGCGTAGATCGACGTGCCGCCCTGCAGCACCCGATATTCGAGGTCCAAAGCCTTGGCGATATAGTCCTGCTCGTCATCATATTGAAAATAGATCTCGCGCAGGCCCGAGGGCTCGGGCGGGCACTTGGCGTATTCCGAAAAGCTCTTGAGCGGGATCGACGGTGGCCCGCCATTGGTCCCACAGGCAGTATTGACCACATCGGTGTCCGGAATCTGCGTGATCGGCTGGCCGAGCTTCACATCCCAGATCGCGAAGGCCGGCGTGATCGCCATGCCCGGAGGTTGGCCCGGATTCTGGCCAGCAGGCTGGCCGGGATTTTGTGCATGCGCCGGCATCGCCACGGCGCACGCACCGAGCAGAACCCACAACGCCCAGGAGCGTCGCATTGTCCGTCTCGGGATCATTGAAAGTCTTTGCAGGCGGAAGCACCGGGCTTGAAGAACTCCTCGCATTCCGCCTTGGTGATCTTGCCGCGACCCTAGATCTTCTGCTCCACGTAGCCCACGACATTGATGATGTCCTGGTTGCGTACGGTGTGGCCGATGATCGGCTGCTTGCCGGGTGCATAATCGGACAGCAGCGTGTCAAAGCAGCGCTTGTCCTTGTAGGCCTCGGAATCGTGGTACGGCATCTGCGTACCCGGAATGCCGCAACTGACCACCTGGATCATGGAATCGGTATCGAGCTGGGTTTCGCGCAGATTGGCGGCCAGCCCCGGCGAACGCGGGTTCTTGCCGGTGACGCCATCGCCCGGCCATCCGTGGCAATTGAGGCAGTTGGCCGTGCGCTCGAATACGATCTTGCCGCGTACGATATCGGGGGCCGTGGTGCCGGCCTTCTC
Organism: Hyphomicrobiales bacterium; assembly: GCA_028290345.1. Lineage (GTDB taxonomy): Bacteria > Pseudomonadota > Alphaproteobacteria > Rhizobiales > Devosiaceae > JAQGKB01. The sequence continues at coordinate 2,606 of JAQGKB010000316.1, forward strand.
GATTGCCGGCGACTGGGCTGCATCGGCTGCCGCCGCCGGAGCGGCCGGAGAGGCGGCGGCCGCTGCCGGTGGGTTCGTCGCGTTGCTGGCGGGTGCCTGCTGTGCCTGCACCGAAAATGCCGCCGAACCCAGCAAGGTCACGACGGCGAGGGCCAAGCCGATCTGGCGGTTGAACTTCAAAGGCATGAGATGGTCTTCCCGTTCAAGACGCAGCCTGCCGGGCTCGATGAAGCCCGGCAGGTCTGCTGGTAGCGTTTAGAGTGCGAATACGTAGAGCATTGCGGCTGCCGGCTTGGTCTTCAATTCCGGATAGCCGAAGTCCGCACCGGCGATCGAGCCGCCGGCAATGGCGATGTATTCCTTGCCGCCCGCGGAGAAAGCAATCGGGGGCGCCATGATGGCGTTGCCCACGTTGATGCTCCACTTTTCCTGCAAGGTCTTGGCGTCATAGGCGGCGAAGGTGCCGTCGAGTTCACCCGCCCAGACCAGGCCAGGCGAAGCCATCACACCGGCATAGTTGGGATAGGGCAGCGGAGTCTTGCTGACCTGCTTGCCGGTGGCGATGTCGTAGGAGAACACCGAACCTTTCTGCAGGCCGTTATTGGCCGCCGCACCACCCTGGAAAATCACGCCCGGCTTTACGTCGGCCGGAGCGACCGGTTTGATGCTGAGATCGGAACAGCCCTCGATACCGGCGCCAAACGCGGTATTGGTGGTCGGATCATACGCCGGCGGCCAGAAGTTCATGCCGCCCTGCAGGTTCGGGCAGGTAGTGACGCCCGTGCCGGGCCGACGGAGCGCGCCGATCGCATATTCCTGCAGCGATTTGGACGGGTTGTATTCGACCGGCAGGCCGGTCTTGGGATCGACGCCCTTCGTCCAGGTCAGCTTGTTGACATAGGGCGTGGCCGAGAGGAACGAGCCATTGGTGCGATCGAGCGTATAGAAGATGCCGTTGCGGCCGAAATGGGCCAGAACCTTGCGATCTTCGCCGTTGATCTTGGTATTGACCAGCATCTGGGCGCCGACTTCGTCATAGTCCATGTAGTCGCCCGGCGTATACTGGAAGTGCCACTTCAGCTTGCCGGTCGACGCATCGAGCGCCAGCGACGAGTTGGAGTAGAGGTTGTCGCCGGGACGATATTCCGGATCGAACATCGGCACCGGGTTGGCCGTGCCCCAGTAAATGGTATCGGTAGCCGGGTCGTAGGAGCCGGTCACCCAGGCGGCGGCGCCGCCGGTCTTCCAGCAATCGGGATTCTTGGCTTCAGCGCATTTCCAGGTCTCGCTGCCTGGTTCGCCCGGTGCGGGAATAGTATAGAAGCGCCAGGCTTCCTTGCCGGTCTTGGCATCGAGGGCGGCGATAAAGCCGCGCGTGGCCCAGTCGCCAAAGCTCTGGCCGACGATGATCTTGTCCTTCACCACCAATGGAGCGCCGGTGAAGCCTTCGCCGGGGTTCTTGCCGACCTGCTGCTCCCAGGCGATCTGCCCGGTATTGTCGTCGCAGGCGACGACCCGCCCGTCATTGAGCGCGGAAATCACCAGATTGCCGGTGAGGGCGAGCCCGCGACTGGCCAGCAGCACGGTGCGGCTGGGGTCCTTGTCGATGCCGGTATCGCAGATCCAGACGATCTTGCCCTGCTTGCCGGATGTCGCATCGATCTTGTA
>JAQGKB010000323.1 GCA_028290345.1 Hyphomicrobiales bacterium
AACAAGCAGGTGGTTACGCTGCCTATGTCGCTGGCCGGCTTCACCGCAGCCTATCAAAAAATCAACTAGCGTCAGAGCGAGACGATGACCCGACGGGAGGCACAGTACCAGCCGTCGCTTTGGTCGCGATTGCTGCTTCTGCTGGGCACGTTGCTGCTGGTCCCGGTCGGCGTGGTGGCTGCGTATCTCATTCTGGGCGATAAGCCCGGTGCAAGCCGGCAACTCGCCGCGCCGCCGATGGCGCAGGCTGCCGCGGCGCCGTCCGCTACGTCCGGCCCGCCGGCAAAGGCGGCGCCTGCGGCCGAAGCGCAGGCGCCAGGCGAAAAAATAGAAGACTGGATGCTATTCTGCCCTGCGGCGGCTCCCGGTGCCGCCAAGTGCTACATCCAGCAGCAGTTGCGGACCGCGGACGGCCAGAAAGTGGTCTTCGTCTGGACGCTAAGAAGGGACAGCAAAGGGATCGTCCATTCGGCTTGGCAGGCGCCGATCGGGGTGGTGCTCAGCCGTGGCATGATCGCCGATATCGGCGACGGCAAGCCGCGTACCGTGCCGTTTGGCCCATGCGGGGCCAAGGCGTGCGTTGTGCAAGCGGTCCTCGCGCCAGGCTATCTGCAGGCGCTGCTGGCCTCGAGCAATGTTTCGGCCACGGTTTCACTGGCCGGTGACAAGCCCGTCCGGTTCCCGCTCAGCTCCCGAGGCCTCGCAGAAGGACTTTCGCGTCTGCCGGCACAAGACTGAGGCACTAGCCGGAGACGGCTGGCTGGACCGGGCTGGCCGGGTTTGGCGATGGCGATGACAGGCGCTGCACGACGAAAAACGCCGCGACGCCCAGGATCCCGACCGAAGCGATGGTCCAGAGCGCAACGGCTGTGCCGAGGCCAACGAACAGCAACGCCAGGGCCGAGGGGGCCAACGCCGAAGCGAACAGTCGCGCCGAACTGATCCACCCCAGGCGAGCCCCGTAGCCGGCGCGGCCGAAGAGTTCCAGCGGCAAGGTGCCACCCACGATCGAGGTCAGGCCCGATCCCAGCCCGAACAGTACCGCGAAGGCGAGCGCGCCGAGAACCGAGGGAGCGGTCAGCAGCAGCACGGCCAGCGCCGCCGGCATGAGCGTGGCGCCTAGAAGGGCCAGTGTCGACTGCCGCAACTTTCCGCCGAAGACCATGTTGACGAAGCGGCTCAGCACCTGCGCCGGGCCGAACAAGGTGGTGACGTAAATGCCCGATGACGCGAGTCCGAGCCGGCCCAGCATCGGGGCCATGTGGACCAGCACGGCGGAGAGCAGCAGGCCCTGTACTAGAAAGCCAGCCAGCATGAAACCCAACAATGTCCGGCGCATTGGAGCCACGGGTTCGGGATCGAGCGCCGCCGCCAACTCGGGCGCGACGGCCTGGCGGTCGTGGCGGCGTAGCGACGCGATCCAGGCGTGGATCGGCAGGCAGATAACAAGGTTCATGGCCGCAAAGATCAGGTAGACGTCGCGCCAGCCGACCATGTGCTGCAGCAGATCCGTAAGCGGCCAATAGAGGGTCGAGGAGAAGCCGGCGATCAGGGTCAGATGGGTGATGCTGCGTTGCGCGTTGCGGCCGCCGGCCTGGACGATGGCAACAAAGGCGGTGCTGTAGAACACGAAGGCGGAGGCCAGCTCGACCGCAACCAGGGTCACGGCGAAGAGCGGGCCATTCGGGGCCATGGCAGCTGCGATCAGTGACAGCGCCGCGAGGATCGACCCAATTGCCATCATGCGGCCGGCGCCGAACCGATCGGCCCAGCGTCCGGCGGTTGGCGCCAGCAGCCCGCCCACGAGCAGCGCGATGGTCAGCGCGCCATAGAGCATCTCCGGCGACCAGCCGAAATCCCGCGCCAAAGCCGGCGCGAGCACGGAAAAGCTGTAGTAGAGCGTTCCGTAGCCGGCGATCTGGGAGATACCCAGCGCCCAGATCAAGCGAGCCGAGGCCGCAGGTATTGCCATCATCGGCTCCGCTGGTTGCATGGGCAGGTCCGAACTTCAAACAACACGCCGGCCCGCCGCGTCGATGACGACTTCGCCATCCTCCTTGGTGAAGGGGCCGCGCTGCGGTTCGGAGAGGATTTCCAGCACGAGCTCGGAAGGCCGGCTGAGGCGCACGCCGTTTTCGGTCACGACGAACGGGCGATTGATCAGGATTGGGTGCGCCAGCATGGCGTCGAGCAACTGGTCGTCGCCGAGCGAGGGATCGGCAAGGCCCAGCGCTTCGTATGGCGTATCTTTCTGCCGGATGGCCTCGCGGAACGTGAGGCCGGCGCGGGCGATCAGGTCGATCAGCTCGGCGCGGCTCGGCGGCGTCTTCAGGTATTCGATGATCGTCGGTTCGACACCGGCATTGCGGATGAGGGCGAGCGTGTTGCGCGAGGTGCCGCACTCGGGATTGTGGTAGATGGTGACGGTCATGACACACCTTTGGAAGTTTGGGCAAAGCCGCCTGTTGCGGGCCGCAGCAGCCAGCCGATCAGGGCCAGCGCGAGGAGCGCGCCGACAAATTCGGCGATGATAAAACCCGGGAGATCGGCTGGCCGGATGCCGGAAAACGTGTCGGTGAGCGACCGGGCGATAGCTACGGCCGGATTGGCAAACGAGGTCGAGGCGGTGAACCAGTAGGCGGCGGTGATGTAGAGCCCCACCAGCCAGGGGATGGCCGGTGTCCGGAAACGCAGACCGGCGAGGATCACGGTCATCAGCCCAAAGGCGGCAACCACCTCTGAGAGCCATTGCGGCCCACCGGTACGCAGTCTTGCTGAGGCTTGGAGCAATGGCAGGCCGAACATGGCGTGAGCGAGCACCGTCCCGGCGATGCCGCCGATGATCTGGAGCACGCAGTAGAAGGCGGCCTCGCGCGCCGGCAACTCACGCTTCAGCGCAAAGACCAGCGACACGGCGGGGTTGAAATGCGCGCCTGAGATGGGGCCGAGGATGGTGATCAACACCACAAGGATCGCGCCGGTCGCCAGCGTGTTGGCAAGCAGTGCGAGGGCGGTATCGCCTGTCAGGTTTTGCGCCATGATGCCGGAGCCGACCACTGTCGCGACGAGGATCGCGGTGCCGAGGGCTTCGGCGACTAGGCGGCGGGGCAGGTCGAAAGCTGGCGTCGGGCCGCCGATCGGGTCAGGCATGTTCGGAAGCATCCGCAGGGGCACAGCGGGGCGTGAGGTCGGTGAGGAGCGGCGCGCAAAGCTCGGCGTTGCCGCCGCAGCAGTCCTTGATAAGGTAGAGGGTCAGTTCGCGAAAGCGGCTCAAGTCGGCGCGGTAGATGATCGAGCGGCTCTGCCGGTCACCGGTGATGAGCCCGGCGCGCGCCAGGACCGCGAGGTGAGCCGACATGGTATTCTGCGGCACCCCGACAAGGCGAGCGACCTCGCCGGCCGGCATACCCTGCGGCTCGTGCTTCACCAGCACGCGAAAAGTTTCGAGCCGGGTCTTCTGGGCGAGGGCGGCGAGCGCCGAAACAGCTGTTGTTTCATCCATATATCGTGATTAGTGGATATATATGACGGCCGCAAGTCGGTTTGCATTGGGTGACGGTTCCATATTTGCGGGTGAGCGTAGTGCCTTAACCCCACCGGTCGACGCGAGGGCCCAGACTGCGGGCGGTGGTGCTTGTCACCAGCCTGGGTCCTCGCATCAAGTGCGAGGATGACGAATGAGGGGGTGGAGGTCGGCCTCCGTGAAGATCTCATATGAGGGGCGTTGCATCGAGGCTTGCGGTACTCTGGCTGTTCCTGCCGATTCCAGGGTAGTCTGCCGGCCAAAATGGAGATGCTGGAATGCAGAACGGCCCCGAACACTTCGCCAAGCTCGCCGACTACATCCTGGCCTATCGCGCTTCGCTGGATCAGCGCCCGCACCGGCCGGAAGCAGGCTATCACGAGATGCTCGAGCGCCTGCGCGAATCGGTTCCCGAACAGGGGGTGGAGACGGGTGCGATGCTGGAGCAGTTGATCGGCCAGTGCGACGATGGGTTGATGTCGATTTGTGGCCCGCGCTTCTTCGGTTGGGTGATGGGCGCCTCCGACATGCGCGGCGTGATGGCGGACATGCTGGTCAGTGGGTGGGGGCAGAATGCCGGTTTCCACGCTTCGACGCCGGCCATGGCGGCCCTCGAAGAAGTCGTCGAGCAATGGCTGCTCGATCTCCTGGATCTGCCCAGGGACGCCTCGATCGGGTTCGTCACCGGCGCCACCGTCGCCAATGCCACGTGCCTTGCCGCGGCGCGGACGTCGGTGCTGCGCGATGTCGGCTACGATCCGGACGCCGATGGCCTGTTCGGCGCTCCGGAAGTCACGGTGCTGCTTGGGCAGGACGCCCATTCATCGGTGTTTTCGGCCCTGCAACTGATCGGCTTCGGCTACAATCGCGTGGTCAGGGTCATGACCGACGACCAGGGGCGGATGCTGCCGGAGGACCTTGCCGGCAAACTTGCCGCGTCACCAGGACCCAAGATCGTGATCGCGCAGGCGGGGCAGATCAATACCGGCGCGTTCGATCCGTTCGAAGCCATCGTGCCGCTGGCGAAGGCCCATAACGCATGGGTGCACGTCGATGGGGCGTTCGGGCTCTGGGCGCGCGCTACTCCGGGTCTCCGGCATCGAACTACGGCAATCGAACAATGCGATTCGTGGGCAACCGATGGGCACAAATGGCTGCAGGTGCCCTATGATTGCGGTTTCGCTATCGTGCGCGACCGGGAAGTTCATGAGCGGTCGATGACGAATTGGGCCAGCTATCTGCCGACCATCGAGCCCGGCGACCGAGTGCCTTCGGCGCTAGTGCCCGAATTGTCGCGGCGCGCCCGCGGGACGCCGGTCTGGGCGATCATCAAATGCCTCGGCCGTGATGGCATCATCGACCTCATCGACAACCATTGCGCCTATGCGCGCCGTTTCGCCGATCGGGTCGCCAACGTTCCGGGCATCCGGGTACTGAACGATGTGGTGCTCAACCAGATCATCGTCGCCTTCGGCACGGGTGACCTGCAGCAGCGGAACGCCGCGACAAAGGCGATGATCGCAGCATTGCAGCAGGATGGCACCTGCTTTGTCGGCGGCGCCTCCTGGCGCGACCAGTGGGTGATGCGTGTGTCGGTCAGCTCGGGGGAAACCCGCGAACGCGATATCGACCTCACCGCCGATACGGTCGTCGCGATCTGGCGTGAGATGGCGGAGCAGAAGGGTACGCGGGACTAGGCATCCGAATTTCGGTGGGCGCCGAAGGATGCAAATGATCAAGGACTGTGCTACCGGCAGATTTTGCGCCTTTGCAAGGAGCCGGTCATGGCCAATCCGTTGTTTTACCAAAACATCGTTCCGCTCAATCGCGAGACCCATCGCACGCTTCGCCTGAAGGCGCTGGCCCGGCCGCTCGACTACGCGCGTCTCGCCAATATGGTGCCGGCGCTGACCGATGAATTCGCCGCTGCCGCGCAGGAAATCCCGATTGCATTTCTTCCGGGCACGGCCCAGCCGGCCGCTGTCTTCGTCACCGGGCTGAAACCGGGACGCAATGCCTTCATCACCGAAGACGGCCGCTGGAACGGCAGCTATGTACCGGCCTATCTGCGGCGCTATCCCTTCATCATCGGCGACGTGCCGGATGCGGATCCCATTCTTTGCATCGATGCCAATTTCGAAGGTTTTGGCGAGGTCGATGGAACACCATTGTTTTCGCAGGCGGGCGAGCCGGAACCGGCAGTGACGCAGGCGCTCGCCTTGGCCAATAACTATCGTGCCGGCGCCGAACGGACCGATGCCCTGGCACTCACCCTGCAGCGGCTCGGACTCTTCCGTTCGGTGACACTCGATGCGAAGCTGCCCAATGGCGAGTCCACCGTCGTGCATGGCCTGCTGATCGTGGATGAGCAGGCGTTCAACGCGCTTTCCGACGAGCAGTTTCTCGAATTGCGCAGCGCCGGTTTCCTGCAGCCGATCTATGCCCATCTGTTCAGTCTGGCGGCAATTTCCAAGCTGACGGCGTAGATTGCTTGTTAAGCAAACAAGCGATAAATGTCCGTGGTATTTATCAAATGTTAGGGTCTTGCGGATCGGCGCGAACGCTCGCATTGTGAAAAGTACTAGCCGTGCGTCCCGGTGAGCCCTTGGACGTGGGGGCATTTTTCATGATCCGACTTTTCGAAGAACGCAGGACCGTGCGCAGCATCGTGCTCGCCACGCTTCTGGTGGCCGCGGCGACCGGGGCCGCCATGGCGGCATCGCCCCCCAATACACCGGCGGCTACGCCCGGTGCGGCCATTTCAGCAGCGCCCACTATTACCGAGGCGCCGACGGCGAGCGTCAACGGCTTCCGCACGGCGCAGTTCGGCATGACCCAGGCCGACGTGAAAACGGCGATCATCAAGGATTTCGGCATCAAGGCCGATGCGATCGTTGCCGGCGAGAATGCCGCCGAGCGGACCAGCCTGCTCACGATAACCGTGCCGGATGTCCTGCAGGGCGGCGGCACGGCGCAAGTGTCCTACGTTTTCGGCTATAAATCGAAAACGCTGATCCAGGTTGGCGTGGCGTGGAGCAGCGCGACGGACGCGACGCTCACCGAAGCCGAGCTTTATGCCGATGGCGACGTGCTGCGCACCCATTTCCTTGCGGCCGGCTACAAGCCGGACACGGTCAAGACCGGGCTGGTGCTGCAAAACGGCGTGCTGCTGTTCCGCGGCGAGGACGCCAAGGGGCACGCCACCATCCTTATCCTGCAGGGCACCTACAAGGACGCGGCCGACGGCAAGCAGCGCGTGCTGACACCGGCAAGCCTCGCGCTGCTTTATTCCGCCGATCCTCAGAATCCTGACGTCTTCAAGCTCGCGCCCGGTCAATTCTGATGCGCGTGGCCTCGCCGCTCCGCTGCTGGACCGCCCAGGGGCGGGGGGCTGCGCCGGTTACCTCGGCGCTGCGCGCCGCGCTCCTCGCCAGCCCAAGCCCACTGGTACTTAGCCTTGTCGCCACGCTCGTCGCACCGGGGCTCGCGCACGCGCAAGCCGTCAATCTCGGCGGCTCGCCCAATATCATCGTGCCGGATGGCCGCACCGCCACCCACGTCACCGTCAACGGCGATACCACCAGCATCACCACCGACACGATCTCGCGCGGTACCGCGTTCAATTCGTTCTCCGATTTCAAGGAGGCCGCGGGCCAGCAGGTCAATCTCTACGTGCCGGATCAGGCGGGGAACCTGCTCAATATCGTCCGCAATGGTTCGGTTGTCATCGATGGCGTGCTCAATTCCTACAAGAACGGCAAGATCGGCGGTAACGTCTACTTCTCCGATCCGCACGGCTTCATCGTCGGGCAAAAGGGCAGCATCAACGTTGGGGCACTGACGGTCAACACGCCGACCGGCAAATTCCTCGACGGCGTCATCGGAGCGGATGGCGCCATCAATGACGATGCGGCCGGCCAGTTGATGCGCGGCGAGATTCCGATCTCGCCCGATGGCTTGATCTCGATTTCGGGTACAATCAGTGCCCAGGACGGCATCACGCTGCAGGGGCAGACGGTCAGTATCACCGGGCGCGGCGGGGTACTGAGCGCCGATGAACTGACGCAGCGGCAAAAGTTCGACGCGACGGTCAACTCCACCGGGATTCAGGAAGGCGGGGCGCTGGTCTCGCACAACGGCACGATCTCGATCGTCGCTGCCGGCAATGTTCATGTCGGCGGCAAGGTGGATGTCGGCTCGCGCAAAACGGGCGGGACGCGCGGCAAGATAGACGTCAAATCGGGCGGGGATATCGCCATCGATGCCGCCGCGGTGTTCAATGCCGACGGCTATCTGGACGGGGGCGATGCCGGCGAGATCAACATCAAGGCTGACCAGACCCTGAGCGTCGCCAGCGGCGCCCAGTTCAGCGCGCACGGCTATGGCACCAGCACCGGCGGCTTTCTCGAGCTGAGCGGCCATCTGGCCAAGATCGGTACCATCCATGCCGATCTCGGTTCCGACAACGGCCAGGCCGGCACGCTGCTGTTCGATCCACTCGACCTGCTTATCGACGCTACCAACGGCAGCGTGCAGACCAATGGCGCCAGCGTTGTGCTGCAGGCCGACCACTCCATCACGGTGGCGGCGGGCGGCAGCATCGACACGCGGCAGATCTCGGGCGGGATTTCGACCGGGAACTCGGGCTCGATCACGCTGACCTCGTCCTCGATCACCATTGCCAACGGCGCCACGCTCGACGCGGGCGTTTCGACCGGTTCGACTTTCAGCGCCGGCGATATCATCCTCACCGCATCGGCGACAAACGGCACCGCGCAGATCCTGATCGGGCAGGGCACCGGCACCGCCCCGGTCGTCGCCGGCAAGGACATCACGCTGACGGCGACAGCGACGGCGGGCGCGCCAACGCTATTGGTTTCGACCCCGACCGCGCATGCGGCCATCACCATCAATTCGGCGCAAGTGACGGCGAGCGGCACGTTGCGGGCGACGGCGACCGCCGCGACCGCCGGCAGCGTCAGCCTGCTGCCCATCGGCGTGGTGGTAACCAATGTCACATCGTCGGTCGATGTGATCGGCAATGCGGTGGTTCATGCGGCGAGCGCCGCGTTCAACGCGAGCTCCAGCGCCACCTCGAAGATTTCCACCCAATCGCTCGCGCCCCCCAACAGCTCCGTCGACGGCGCGGTGGCGATCTCGACCGTCAACAGTTCCGCCACGAGTCATGTCGGCGGCAGTGCCCAACTGACGATCGCGGGCGTGCTGAGCCTTTCCGCCGACAACACGGTGGTCTCGACCGCCGAAGCAACACCGCAGGCAGCCGCTTTCGGGGCGAGCGTCGCCGTCAGCGTGGTCACAGCCACCACCGGCGCTTCGATCGACGGCACCGCGACCATCGGCGCCGGATCGCTCTCGCTCGCCGCTTCGACCTCGACGACAATCACTGTCACTGCCGCCGCGGCGGCCGGTGGGGCGACCGCACCCGATTCCGGCAGCCAGGCAGCGCATTTCCTGGGCGATGCAGGCTATTCCGCTGACGCCAAGACCAGCAGCGGCAACGTTTCGGTAGTCGGTGCGCTGGCCATTTCCGACCTCACGTCGATCACGACGGCCTCGATGAATTCGACGCAGCAGGCGGTGATCACCGGAGCGCTCGGGCTTTCCAGCACCACCAGCAATTCCGCGGCGGTTACGGCCGATGGCTCGGCGGTCGATTCCACGATCGGGGTCGGAGCCGCGGTTGGCCTGAACCTGGCCAAGGTCAGGAACGATGCCACGCTGAGCCAATCCGTATCGGCTACCGGCGTCAGCGTCTCGGCGCTGATGAACGGCGCCAACGGGGCCAACAGCTTCACGACCAGCGCCACTTCCGGCGCCGGCGGCGAGAATGTCGGCGTCGCGGGCTCTGTGGCGGTCAACCTGGTCGATACCGAAAGCGTTGCTTCGATGGCGGCCGGCGCGGTGGTGGTGGCCGGCGGCGGGGTAAGCCTCACCTCGGCCGACCAGAGCAAGAGCAGCGCCTTGGCCAAGGCGGATGTCACCGGCGGCAAAGTCGGCGTCGGCGCCTCGATCGCCACCAACATCGTTGCCAATCGTGCATTGGCGACCATCGCCGACGGTATCGTCGTAACCAACGCCACCGACCTGACCCTGAGCGCAATTGCAGCGCACGAGATCACCACGGAGGCGGATGCCGGCTCGGCGGGCGGCATATCCGTCACCCCCGCGCTGGCGCTGTCGATGGTCAACAACACCACCACCGCGCAACTGGGGACGCTGGCAGGCACGCAAGCGGTTTCCGGCAATATCCTGATTTCCGCCAAACAACGGGCGACCGAAACCACCGAGGCCTCGGGCATTGCAGCTGGCAGCAAGGCAGCGGTAGGCGCCGCGCTGGCGCTGGCGCTGATCAACGACAACGTCACCGCAACCACCAAACGCAGCCTCTTGTCGTCCGGCGGCGCCATTGGCTTTACGGCCTGGGGCGCCTCGCTCTCGACGCTGACGGCCGAAGCCAGCGCCTCGGGCGCGGCAGGCGACGACACCGATAGTTCCAAGGTCGACGACAAGGTCGATGGCCAGTTGGGCGGTGCCGACACCAAGCAGAAATCAGCCGGCGTCGGGGACTCGACCCAGCAGACGCAGACCAAAGCCGGGGTGGACAACAAGAACCAGCGGTCTGCTTCATCGAACGGCTCGAAAGTGTCGGTCGCGGCGGCCATCGGCGTTAGCGTGCAGCAGTCAACGGTCCTGGCGGCAGTTCCGGATGGTGTAGCGATCACGGCGACGACCGGAGCCCTGACCATTGCGGCGGTAAACAATACCGATGGTTC
>JAQGKB010000343.1 GCA_028290345.1 Hyphomicrobiales bacterium
CGCCGACATGGCCATCAAAGCCATCGCGGGCGCCTTCATCGTCGGGCTGCAGATGTCGGCGCCGTTTATCGTGTTCGGGCTGGTGTTCTCGCTCGGGCTGGGGCTGCTGTCCAAGCTGATGCCGCAATTGCAGGTGTTCTTCATCATGATGCCTGCCAACATCCTGATGGGCGTGATCCTCTTCGCGCTGCTACTATCGATGATGATGGGCTGGTATCTGACCCATTTCGAGTCAACGCTCGCGACCTTGAGAGGCTAGTGTGTCCGACGACACCGAAGAATCCTCGAAAACCGAAGATCCCTCCGCCAAACGGCTTGAGGACGCGCACAAGCGCGGCGATGTGGTAAAGAGCCAGGAGGTGACGACCTGGTTCACGCTGGGCGGCGCCGCGCTGATCATCGCCACGATGGCCCCAGGCACCAGCAATACCCTGATGCTGACGCTGAAGAACGTCATTGCCAATGCCGATCAGTTCGAGATCGGCGGACCTGCGTTCGGCGCGTTTTTCTGGGGGCTTGCCAGTTCGATCCTGATGGTAGCGCTGCTGCCGATGGCGTTGCTCGCGGCATTTTCGGTTGCCGGAAACCTGCTGCAGCACCGGCCGCTGATTTCGGTCGATCCGATCATCCCAAAATTTTCAAAAATATCGCCCCTTAGTGGGCTGCAGCGGCTGCTATCGCGCGAGTCGTTGGTCAATTTCATCAAGGGGCTGATCAAGCTCAGCGTGGTCGGCAGCGTGATGTTCTTCGTCATGTGGCCGGAGCGCAATCGGCTCGACACCATGATCACGGCAGAGCCGTCGATGATCATGCAGAACGTGCTGCAACTTGGCTTGAAGCTGATGTGGGCGACGCTGGCGGCCGTGACGATCATCGCCCTCGCCGATTTCGTCTACCAGCGGCAGACCTGGTGGGCCAAGCACAAGATGACGCTGCAAGAGGTGCGCGACGAATACAAGCAGATGGAAGGCGACCCCAAAATCAAAGGGCGCGTGCGCCAGATTCGCATGGAGCGCAGCCGCAAGCGCATGATGGCCGCGGTGCCCTCGGCGACAGTGATCGTCACCAACCCGACCCACTATGCCGTTGCGCTCAAGTACGATCGTACCATGGGAGCGCCGCAGTGCGTCGCCAAGGGCATGGACGGCATCGCGCTCAAGATTCGTGAATTGGGCAAGCAGAACAACGTGCCTATTGTCGAGAACCCGCCGTTGGCCAGGGCGCTCTACGCCAGCGTGGATATCGACGAGACCATTCCGGACGAACACTTCAAGGCGGTGGCGCAAGTCATCGGCTACGTAATGCGCCTCAAGGAAAAATCCTCCTGGAAGTCATAGAACCAAAGCCTTCCGGCGCGTCGCGGCGCACCTCAACTTCCGCGCCGATCCGCCTGTGGGTTGCGGGGAATTCCCCGATCGGGCTACCCAAGGAGACGGGCCATTTGGTAGAGCTTAAGCACGCCCTGATTCGGCCCGCATTTCTGTCTCGTGGAGCACAACAAGCATGGCAAGCAGCCCGCTCGATGAAGACAACTATCCCGATCCGCTGGTTTCGGCTTCGCGGGGTGGCGCGGGGCTGTGGCGCGTGGTGGTGCTCGCGATCGTGCTCATCGGCGCAGCTGTGGCGCTTTCGACGCTCGGCGATCTGATCCCATCCGACCTGGTGCTGCTGGTGCTCGGTGTTCTGGCCGTGGTGGGTGTGTTCTGCCTCTTCGCGCTGGCGGCCGGCCTGTTCCGCTTTGCCGGCAGCGATGAGATACGTACGCTGCCGAAAGCGATGGTGGATAGCCTGCCTTATGGCGCGGTGGTCACCGATCGCGACGGCAAGATCGTCTACGTCAACGCGCAGTATGGTAATTTCCCGGGCGCAATCAGCGATGGCGTGCCGGTTGGCGTGCCGCGGCTGTTTGCCGGGCAGGCCGAGGTCAGCGAGGCGATCTATCGGCTGTCGCGCGCGGCCAAGGACGGCCGGCCGGCGCACGAGGATATCCGCATCATCGGCGGGCTTGGCGGCACGATGGCCGATCCCAACCGGCCGGCGTGGTACCGGGTGGGCGTGCGCGCCTTGCCCAGTGTCGAGGATATTCGCAAGCCGCTGGTGTTCTGGTCGGTGGAGGATATCACGCGGGACCGGGAAGGGCAGGAGAATGCCTTTCTCGAACTGCAGCGGGCGATCGACTACCTTGATCACGCGCCGGCGGGCTTTTTCTCGGCCGATGCGCAGGGGCGGGTGCAATATCTCAATTCGACGCTGGCGGATTGGCTCGGCCATGACCTGGCGGAGTTCGAATCGGGTGCTATCAGGCTCGACGACATTGTGCGCGGCGATGGGGCCAGCCTATTGAAGCGGGGACGGGCGGACGGCGAAATCCGCACCGAAATCATCGACATCGACCTGGTGCGCCGCAATGGCACCAGCTTTCCGGTGCGGCTGCTGCATCGCGCGGCTCGTCTCGCCGATGGCGAACTGGGCGAAACCCGCACGCTGGTGCTGGACCGCAGCCGTGGCGCAGCCGATGGCGAGGAGGAATTGCGGGCCTCGGAGGTCCGGTTCTCGCGCTTTTTCAATGACACCCCGTTTGCCATCGCAACGCTCGACAGCGCCGGCCGCATTATTCGCACCAATGCGCCTTTCGGGCGCATTTTCGGCTGGTCGGGCGGTGAGAAAAGTCTCGAAATGCTGCCGATGGCTGATCTTATCGCCGAACCGAGCCGGGACAGTTTTGCCAGGGCAATCGCCTCGGCAAACGAGAACCGGTCGGAAATCGAACCGGTCGATGCGCTGCTGACCAGGCAGGGCGAGCACGCCGTGCGGCTCTATGTTTCGGGCTCTGAAGCCAGCGCCGGCTCGCCGGAGCGCGTTAACGTCTATGCCCTCGACATGACCGAGCAGCGTAAGCTCGAAGCCCAGTTCGCGCAGGGTCAGAAGATGCAGGCCGTGGGGCAACTCGCCGGCGGCGTGGCGCATGACTTCAACAATGTGCTGACCGCCATCATCGGCTTTTCCGACCTTTTGTTGCTCAAGCACAAGAGCGATGATCCGTCGTTCGGTGACATCATGTCGATCAAGCAGAGCGCCAACCGCGCGGCTGGGCTGACGCGGCAATTGCTGGCCTTCTCGCGTCGCCAGACCCTTCGGCCGCAAATCCTTGAAATACCGAGTAATATTGATGACCTGACTGTGCTACTGAAGCGCCTGATTGGCGAGCAGATCACCCTGGGCGTGCACCACGGCAAGGGGATATGGCCGGTGCGCGCCGACCTGGTGCAGCTCGAGCAGGTAGTGGTCAACCTCGTGGTCAACGCGCGGGACGCCATGCCGAACGGCGGCGCCATTACCATCCGCACCGACAACGTCACTGAGGCAGAGTCTGCTCACCTCACATATACCGGCATGCCGCCCGCCGACTATGTATTGATCGAAGTCGAGGACACTGGCACCGGCATGCCGCCCGAGGTGGTGGAGAAGATATTCGAGCCTTTCTTCTCGACCAAGGAACTCGGCAAGGGGACCGGCCTGGGTCTGTCGACGGTTTACGGCATCATCAAGCAGACCGGGGGTTTCATCTATCCCGACTCGGTTGTCGGCAAGGGCACGACGTTCCGCATTTTCCTGCCGCGCCATATCCCCGTCGAAGGCGAAGTGGCGCCAAAAGTCGTTGCCGCACAGGTCAAGGATCTGACCGGCAACGAGCGCATTTTGCTGGTCGAGGACGAAGAAAGCGTACGCGCCTTCTCGGCCCGCGCTCTCAAGACCACAGGCTACGAGGTCTATGAGGCCGATTCGGGTGAAGAGGCGCTGGAAGTGCTCGACGAGATCGACAACAAGATCGACCTGCTGATCTCTGACGTGGTGATGCCCGAAATGGACGGGCCCGCGCTGCTCAAGAAGATCCGCGAACGGTTGCCGGAACTGCGGGTGATCTTCGTTTCCGGCTATGCCGAGGAAAGCGTGCGCAGGGACATCGCCGACGACCAGAGCGTGGAGTTTCTGCCAAAGCCTTATTCGCTCGACCAGATCAATTCCAAGGTCAAGGAAGTGTTGTCAGCCCCGCGTCGGGGCAAGGACGGGGTGATGCCGGGGGCGGAGTAGGGGGGCGGCACAGCTGCCATCTTCAGTATTCCGAAGTGGCCGCCAGTACCCGGTCCAGCCCTAACTCTCCCGTCCAGTGCGCCGATTTCCAGCCGAACTTGCGAGCGCCTTCCACGTTAGCCAGCGTGTCATCGACCAGCACGATCTGCTCCGGCGCAGCGCTAACCCGCTGAGTCGCGAGGCGATAAAAGTCCGAATTCGGTTTGCGGTGACCCAGGTCGGCGGAATACAAGATGCCGTCGACGTGGGACTTCAGCCCGAGGGTCTCCATCAGATAGGCTGCCCGCAGGTGTTCCTGATTTGTGGCAAGAAACACGCGGATGTCGCGCCGGCGAAAATTTGCCATCGCCTCGAGTACATTCTGGTCGATGCGCGAGTCGTTCTCGAACCAGTAGTCGATAAGCGCTTGGGCGCTTGTCCGCGGCGCGATCTTTCGCAGCACCGCCGCAAGGCGCGGGGCCAGTTCGTCACGACCGGTAACGATGTCCTGCCAATACGGCTTGAAAAACTCCTGCTGCAGTTCGGTATGCGAGACGCCTGCCTCCGCTTGGAGGTCAGTGGAATAGTGCAGCCCATCGCGGGGTCGACCGCGTACCAGCACGCCGTCGACGTCCATCATCAGCACCTGCATAGGTCAACTTTCCCGGCTTGGCGCGTCTACGCCGTTTTTCCATTCGGCAGAGGCGTGCCGGGGGCGACGAGGCCCTTGTCGGCAAAGGCCGTCCATAGTTCGTCCGGGATTTTCACGTTCCACCAGTCGAGGATGCCGTCGAGCTCCTGTGGCGAGCGGGGGCCGGGGAGGACGTTGCAGACCGCGGGATGGGTGAGTGGGAATTGCAGCGCGGCGGCGGGCAGGGGAATGTCGAAGTCCTTGCACACGGTTTCGAGTTCGTGCACCCGCGCCATGATGCTCTCCGGCGCCTTGGCGTAGTTCCAGGTCGAGCCGCCCACGAGAATGCCGGAGTTGAAAGGACCGCCAATCACCACCGAGGCATTGCGCTTGATGCAGGTGGTGAGGAACGGATGGAGCGAGGTCTGCTCCAGCAGCGTGTAGCGGCCCGCGAGCAAGAACACATCCCAATCGCCGAGTTCGAAGGCGCTCATCAGCACTTCCCACTCGTTCACGCCCAGGCCAATGGCAGAGATGACGCCAGCCTTGCGGAGTTCCTGCAGGGCGCGGTAGCCGCCCGTTTCGAGCTGCTGCCACAGCGGCCTGTTGCCTTCGACACCGTGGGTCATGGTGCCGATATCGTGCACGTAGACGATGTCGACCTTGTTGAGGCCCAGCCGCTGCAGGCTGTCCTCGAACGAGCGCATCACCGCATCATAGGAATAGTCGTAAACCTGATCGAATGGGAACGCACCGGTCCAGTTGAAATCCGCCGGACGCTGACCGAAGAAGGGTTTCATCAGCCGGCCGACCTTGGTCGACAGCACCGTGCCCTCACGATGGCTGCGCAGGCCGTCACCCATCAGATGCTCAGAGCGGGTGAAGCCATATTGCGGCGCCGTGTCGAAATAATTGATGCCAACTTCCAATGCCCGGGCGATGGTGGCGCGCGCCTGCGCTTCCGGCACCGCCGTAGAGCCGATGCCGGCGAGCGATGCTCCACCGAGGCCAAGGGTGGTGATCTCGAGATCGGTCATGCCGATGCGGCGGGTACTGAAGTGTTGTTTGGCGCTCATGGTCTCGGGCCCTTCGATTGCAACGCCTTAACTGACATGTCAGTGCGCCGAGGTAAAGTGGAGTAGCCTCCCGTGAAACGGGATCTTGGTTCGCCTTGAGTGCGCTGCGCAGGAATGACGGCGCTGGGCCCGCCCTCAATAGAGCGCCCCCACCGCGACCGGGTGCTCGTCCTCGATCGCGATCGGGTTGAGCAGGGGCAGGCCGAACTGGGCTTCCGAAATCTCGAACACATCACCGGCCTCAGTCTTGATGCCATCGGCAAAGCTGAGCGTTGCGGTGCCGAACATATGAACGTGCACGTCGCCCGGATTGCGGAACAGATCATATTTGAAGTGGTGGTATTCGAGGTTGGCG
>JAQGKB010000055.1 GCA_028290345.1 Hyphomicrobiales bacterium
ACCTTCTCCCACAAGGGGAGAAGGGATCCCTGGGCGCATCGCCGCTCACCGCCGCCCCGGCAGATCGTCCAGTTCGCGCAGGTCGATGGTGCGCGCCTCGTCGAGGCTGAGCAGCGGGACGCCATCGCGAATCGGGAAGGCGAGGTGCGCGGCTACGGATACCAGTTCGGTACCGGCACGGTTGAGCGATAGCCGGGTCTTGGTCAGCGGACAGACCAGTATTTCGAGCGTCTTGGGGTCGACGGCCAGCTGCGCCATTATTGCAGCACTGGGGCGCCGGTGCTGCCGCCCCGGGCCATTTCATATTCGGCCATGGCGATCAGCGTCTCGGCGCGGCGCTCGAGCGAACCGGCCTCCAGCAAGGCCTGCTTGTCGGCGGCGCCATAGGGGCTGACCATGCAGCAGAAATTCACCAGGTCGGCGATGCCGGTCTTGTTGATCTCGTCCCAGTTCATGTCGATGTTGGCGAAATCGGCGTAATCGCGCATCATCTTGATGAAGCGGTCGCGGTCAACATCCTCGGAGCCGAACTCGCGCTCGAAGTCCGAGGCGAAGCGCTCGGCCGAGATGGTGCATTGGCGGAACGGCGTCATCACCTTCTGCTCGGACAGGATCTCGAAGCGGGAAATGCCCTCGAGAATGATGAAATAGCGCGCCTCGCCGCTTTCCTCGAAATGCGTGATGCGGCCGATGCAGCCGATTCGCTGCAGCGGGGTGCGGCCGCGCGGCGATTCCTCGGAGGTGTCCTCGGGCTGGATCAACCCGATCAGCCGGTCACTACGCAAGGCTTGGTCGACCATATCGAGATAGCGCGGCTCGAAAATATTGAGCGGCCGCTGCGCAAATGGCAGCAGCAGCGCCCCGCTAAGCGGAAACACCGGAATGCTGGCCGGGAGATCGGCCGCGGAAGTCGGGCGCTGCAGCATTTGGGCCTACGAGAACAGCAGGGTCGACAGCGCGCGGCGACCCTTCACCGTGGCGGGATCCTTGAACCCCCAGGCCTCGAAAAGTTCGAGCAACTTCTTGCGCGCACCATCGTCGTTCCACGTGCGATCGCGCTTCATGATGAAGAGCAGCGCATCGGCCGCTTCCAGCCGCTGACCTTCGGCGTTGAGCACCGCCGCCAGGTCGAAGCGCGCCTGGTGGTCGTCCGGGTTGGCGGCCAGCTTTGCCTCGAGCGCGCTGGCTTCCGAAAGGTCGGCAGCTTCCGAGGCAAGTTTTAGCGCGGTGACGAGTGAGGTATAGGCCTCGCCCTTCTGCTCGGCTTCCGGCACCATATCGAGCGCGGCCTGCGCCTGCTCGGTTTCGCCGGCCTGCAGGTAAACGTTGGCCATGCCGAGCAGCGCCTTGGCGTCCTCGGGCTTGTGTTGCAGCACCATGCCGTAGATCTGGGCGGCTCGCGACAAATCGCCCTGCTTCAGCGCTTCGTCGGCGGCGGCGAGGGCGCTGGCGATCTGCTCGTCCATGCTGTCTTGCGGGCCTTCGCCCTTGGGGGCATTAGCCAGCACCTTGTCCGCGAACTTGCGGACTTCGCTTTCCGGCATGGCGCCCATGAAGCCATCGACCGGACGGCCACCGGCAAAAGCGAACACGGCCGGGATCGACTGGATGCCCATTTTCCCGGCAAGCGCCTGATTCTCATCGACATTGATCTTGACCAGCCGGATCTTGCCGGCCTTTTCGGTAACCACTTTTTCAAGTGCCGGGGTCAGCTGGCGGCAGGGGCCGCACCAAGGCGCCCAGAAATCGACCAGCACCGGCGCATCCATCGATGCGTTGATGACATCGGCTTCGAATTGGGCAGTCGAGGATTCCTTGATCAGTGCAGTGGCCGGCGCGACCGCTTGAGCCGCTGGATTTGCATTGAGGTTCATGGTCTTTGCCCCTGTGGCGAATGCATATTTGCCTCTTAATGCGCCCTCTCGCGGCCCGGTGACAAGCCCCTCGTAGGAAGGCGCAGTGGGGCGCAATTATACGCTGATTTTGTGACGGGAGTTTTTGGGTTGCAATCGCTCCACGATTTCGGCATATAGGCGCGCGTCGGCACGATGCCAAGTGGATCGGGCCGGTGACTGGAGTGCGGGTGTAGCTCAGGGGTAGAGCATAACCTTGCCAAGGTTAGGGTCGAGGGTTCGAATCCCTTCGCCCGCTCCAATTCTCCCAAGCCTGGCTGGCTTGGGAAACAAAGGGTCCTTCGGGGCCCTTTTTGTTTTGACGCAAGCCACCTCGCCGCATTTGCCTCATCCGGTGCTATTGGATGGAAACCAGCAGATGTGGAGGAAGACTATGGCAGACCGGGACGAGCTCGGATTCACCCCGATTTTCGATGGCAAGACCTTGGCAGGATGGCACGCCGTGCCGCGCCTGCCGGTGCCCCGCGCGCCGGGCGATCCGGCGATCGACACCACGACCGAGGCGTATCGTCGCGCCGCCGCCAATACCGGCAAGTGGACGGCGGAAGAGGGGGCTATCGTCGGACGGCAGGACCCGCCGGGCAGCAAGCTGGGCGGCTATCTCGTCAGCGACGGTGTCTTCGGCGATTTCGAATTGGTTTTCGAAGCCCGGCCCGATTGGCCCGCCGATACCGGCATCATGGTGCGCGCCACGACCCTCGGCTCGCAAGGCTTTCAGATCCTGCTCGATCATCGTAAGTCCGGCAATATCGGCGGTTTCTATGGCAACGGCATCGGTGGCTTCCACGCCATCAACTACTGCCTGGATGCGGTTTACAATGCGCACGGGACGGCTAGCGGTCTGCGGCTGGAAGACCCGGCCACCAGTATCGAGCAGATCACGCCGGAAAAGCGCAGCCTGCTCGACTATGCCGCGACGGGCGAAGCGTTTCTCGCCGCCTGGAAATGGGATGGCTGGAACGAATTCAGGATCCGGGTCGAAGGCGCCTCGCCGCGAATCAGCGTCCATATCAATGGCGTGGCCATTTCGGTGATCGACACAGCCAAGATGCAGCATCCGAAGTATGACGCCGCCGCCGTGAGGCAACTCCTGGGTCCGAGAGGCCACATCGCGTTCGAAATCCACGACAATGATCCCGGTATGGGTGAGGCGCGCTGGGCGCCGCACGCCGCGTGCCGATGGCGCAACATCCGGGTTCGCGAACTCTGATTCGAATCGGTCCTGGTCGTCAGGCCGAGGGGAGGTCGACCAGGATCCCCCATTGTTCGTCCCAGAGCGATGCATCCTCGATCCAGACGACCACGGCGCGAAAGCCATAATTGTCGCGCACGTCTTCGGCGCGCTCGAGCGCCAGCGGTACGTGGGTCGGGTAGAAATAGTCGCCGGCCGCCGTCCCGGCATTGGCCGGCCAGATCACTTCTGCGACCATTACACCCGCTTCAATGGCGATCTTGACGGTCACGACGTTGTCGAGGCCATCCGAAAAGGCGCGTTGGTAGACTTGCGGCGGCTTCATCGCATTCACAGCAGCGTTCAGTACCGACACAATAGGCGTGCGTGGCCTTCGTTCCAAGTCCGGCTCAACCAGCAACGTACGCTTCCGGACGTTGCGTTGCGGCGCTGTAGCAAAACGGTAATTTGCGGCGAGTTGGGCAAACGCGCTGTACCTAAGTCATTGCCCGACATTGGGGAACCTACATGGCCGGGCGGCAGGATGACTTTCGAAACAAGCTATTGCGGAGCATGGATGCGGCGGATTTCGAACGATTGGCGCCCTCGCTCCGCGAGATGCGTCTTGACGTGCGGCGTGAGCTCGAACGGCCGAACGTGCCGATCGAATCCATCTATTTTTTGGAGTCCGGTTTGGCGTCGATCGTCGCCCGCATGTCGGGCGGCCGCGACATCGAAGTGGGCATCGCCGGGCGCGATGGGATGACCGGCACCGCGGTCATTTTGGGCGGCACCCAATCGCCGCATGCAACCTTCATGCAGGTGGCCGGCTCCGGCTGGGCCATGCCTGCCGGTGAGCTTCGCAAGGCGATGGAGGCCAGCGCCAGCCTGCGCTCGCTGCTGCTGCGCTATGTGCAGACGATGATGGCGCAGACCGCCTCCACGGCGCTGGCCAATGGGCAGGCCAAGCTCGAGGAGCGGCTGGCGCGCTGGCTGCTGATGACGCATGATCGGATCGATGGCTCGGATGTCGAGCTCACGCATGAGTTCCTGGCGGTGATGCTCGGCGTCCGGCGCCCGGGCGTCACCGTCGCCATTCACATTCTCGAAGGCAAGGGCCTGATCCGTGCCAATCGCGGGCTGCTGGTCATCATGGACCGGGAGGGGCTCGAGGCACACGCCAACGGCTCCTATGGCTCGGCCGAAGCGGAATATCGGCGCCTGATCGGGTAGGGTTGGGGTAGCGCCGAGTTCACCGCTAACCCCCCTTTTGGCTGCTCAGCGTCCATATGCAGCGCGCATGATGGCAATATCGGCCAGGATGGCGTTGAAGGCAGACCAGTCGTCGGCCTCGGTGATCTGCTGCCAGAGCGCCTCGACGTCGTCGATCAGCATGGTGCGTGGCGTGAGCCGGGCGAAATAGGGATGATCGAGGTTCGCGTCGGCAGCGGGGGTATAGCCGGCCAATGCCTCGCGAAGCGGGGCAAAGCCGGGCAGTTCGTAGAGCTTGGCTGATGGGCTTCTTGCGGCGCGCGGGGCATCGCCGCCGCGCCAGTCGAAGAAGAACTGCTCGTAGGGCGCTTGCGTTGCGAACAGGGCGGTGAAAATCGACGCTACCAGATTGCCGTCCGTTTCGGCGCCGGCCGACGCGAGGCCCAGCCGCTCGAGGACGGAGATGCTGAGTTCGCGCTGGAAGGCCGGCCAGAACTGGTTCAGCGCCGCCTCCAGATCGGGCAACGGGGCGAGCGGCAGCAGGCACTCGGCGAGGCGGGTGAGGTTCCAGGCCAAGGCATCGGGCTGGCGGCCGAAGGCATAGAGGCCCGATTGATCGAAATAGGCGGCGGTGAACGCCGGATCGTAGGTCGGTAGGAACCGCCACGGGCCGTAGTCAAAACTTTCGCCGGTGATGTTGATGTTGTCGGTGTTGAGCACGCCGTGTACGAACCCTGCCGCGATCCAGCGGGCGCCGGTCCGGGCCACGTTCCTGGCGACCTGGCCGAGGAAAGCCACGGCCCGCCCGGCGAGATCCGGGCTGTTGAGCTCCGGCATGTAAGTTGCAACCGAGTAGTCGAGCAGCTTGGCCAGCCGCGCCTCGTCCTTCAGCGCCGCAAAACGTTGAAAGCTGCCGATGCGGACGTGGGAGTGGCTGAGCCGCACCAGCACCGACGATCGCGTGGGCGAGGGCTCGTCGCCGCGCTCCAGTTCCTCGCCGGTTTCGATCAGCGAGAAGGATTTGCTGGTATCGACGCCGAGCGCCTCGAGCATTTCGGTGGCCAGCACCTCGCGCACGCCGCCCTTCAGCGTCAGCCGGCCATCGGCGGTGCGTGACCACGGCGTGCGGCCGCTGCCTTTGGTGCCGAAGTCGAGCAGGCGGTTGTCGGCGAGGTCGTAGCCTTGCGCGAACAGGAATCCCCGGCCGTCGCCGAGATCTGGGTTGTAGGTCTGGAACTGGTGCCCGTGGTAGCGCAGCGCCAGGGGCTGCTCGAAACTGCCCGGCAGCGGCTGGAAAGCCCCGAAATGGGCGAGCCACTGCTCGTCGCTGAGATTGTCAAGTCCGACGCGCGCGGCCCAGCGCTGGTTGCGGTAGCGCAAGACCAGTTCGGGGAAGCGCGCCGGCTGGACGATGTCGAAAAACCCGTCGCCGAGTTCGGCGTGCTTTTGTGCTGGACGGAATGCGGACATCAACCAGCTCCCTTGCCGGTTAGCGTGCGAAGACGCCGACCAGCTCGACATGGGTCGAAAACGCGAACTGGTCAACCGGGGTCACGCTTTGCAGCTTGTAACCCCCGCCGATCAGGATCGCTGCATCGCGCGCGAAGGTTTTGGGGTCGCAGGAGACGGCGACGATCTTTTTGACCTTCGATAGTGCCAGTTCGTGGGCCTGTGCCTCGGCGCCGGCGCGCGGCGGATCAAAAACCACGCCGTCGAACGGGGCCAGTTCCACCGGCACCATCGAGTCGCGGAACAAATCGCGGGTCATCGCGGTGACCGGCTTCAGCCCGCGCGTATTGCGCACCGCCTTTTCCAGGGCCAGGATCGCGGGCTTGTCGTTATCAGCGGCGAAGACCTTCATGGTTTCGGCGAGCCGCAAGGCGAACGGCCCCATGCCGCAAAAGAGGTCGGCGACGGATTTGGTGCCGGCCAGCGCTTGCACGACGAGCGTTGACAGCGCCTCTTCGGCGGCTTCGGTTGCCTGCAGGAAGCTGGCGCGCGGCAGGTCGACCATGGATTTGCCGACGCGGATCAGGGGTTGCTGCGCCTGCAGGATCAGTTCGCCGTTGACCACCAGCCGCGCCAGCGCAAAGCGCTGGGCGAAGGTGACAAGCCTGTCGTTGCGCGGCTTTTTTTCGGTACGGATGGCCACGTCGAGACCGGTGGCGCTGGCGGTGAAGCTGACGTCACAATCGCCGCCGATGGCGGCATAGGCGCCGCGTGCGATCTCGGGCGTGCTGGCGAGGGCCGGCACCAGGATCGGGCAGCGGTCGATGTCGAGCAGGTCATGGCTCTTGGCCATCATGTAGCCGGCGCCCGTCTTGCGGGCGTGCAGGGTAGCGCGCCGCCGTCCCGCACCGCGCGCATCGATCAGCGCGCCGACCGGGGTGGTGATGCCGGCGTGGCTCAGGGCGTTTTCGATGAGGCCGATCTTGAACGCGTCATAGCTGGGCCGATCGAGATGTTGCAGCTGGCAACCGCCGCAGACGCCGAAATGCGGGCAGAATGGGTCGATGCGGTGCGGGCTCGGCTCGAGGATGGAGAGCAAGTGGCCGCGTTCGCCTTCGACCGTGATCTCCACGGTTTCGCCGGGCAAGCTAAATGGCACGTAAACGCGCTGGTTGTCGATTTCGGCGACCCCCTCGCCGCGCTGGCCGAGGGAGGCGATGGTAACCTGGCTGAGTGTTTGCATGGGCAACCCTTAGTCAGTTCCGCGGCTGGAGTATAGCTTTGCCGCCTACTTCAGCAGGTCCGGCCGCCGCCGGCGGGTCAGCGCTTCGCTCTCGGCCTGCCGCCATTTTTCGACCTTGCCGTGATCGCCCGAGGTCAGCACCGCCGGGATATCGCAGCCTTCGAAGCTTTGCGGGCGGGTGTATTGCGGATATTCCAGCAGCCCGTTCTCGAAACTTTCATCGGCGTGGCTGTCGGCGGCGCCCAGAACGCCGGGGATGAGACGGACGACGGCTTCGATCAAAACCATCGCGGCGACTTCCCCGCCGGCCAGCACGTAGTCGCCGATGGAGATTTCTTGCAGGTTGCGCGCGTCGATGACGCGTTGGTCGATGCCCTCGAAGCGCCCGCAGATGAGCACGGCACCGGGGCCCGCCGCCAATTCGCGGACTGTTGCTTGGGTCAACGGCGTGCCGCGCGGCGACATCAGGATGCGCGGCCGCGGATCGTCGGCCGGGGATACCGCGTCGATCGCGAGGGCCAGGATATCGGGTTTTAGCACCATGCCGGGGCCGCCGCCGGCGGGGGTATCGTCAACGGTGCGGTGCCTGTCGGTGGCGAAATCGCGCAGTTGCGTGGTGGTCAGCGACCAGAGGCCTTCAGTCGCGCCGCGGCCGATGACGGAGGCGCCTAGCGGGCCGGGAAACAGGTCTGGAAAGAGCGTTATGACGTCGGCGCGCCAGCTCAATCGAGCTTCTCGTTGTCATTGTCTTCGAGCTCGACCAATATCGGCGGAACGACGACGACGTAGCCATCTTCGATATGGATTTCGGGAACGGCGGCCCTGGTGAACGGATAGAACGCCGTCTCGCCGGTCTCGCGGTTGCCGATCTCGATCAGGTCGCCGGCGCCGAAATTGGGTACCGCCAGCACTTCGCCCAGCCGGGTGCCGTCCTCGAGCCGCGCTTCCAGCCCGATCAGGTCGGCCTGGTAGAAATCGTCCTCGTCGTCGGTTTCGGGCAACTGGTCGCGATCGACATAGAGCTCACTGCCATTGAGCTTTTCCGCCGCGCTGCGGCCGGAGATGCCCTTGATGCGGGCGATCAGCACATTGGTGGTCGTCCGTGCGGCGGTGATGGTGATGGTCAGGCCGGCACGATTGGTTGCGAGCGGGCCGTAGTCCGCTAGCGCCAATGGATCTTCGGTGAAGGATTGAATGCGCACTTCGCCCTTGATGCCATGGGCCGCGCCGATGCGGCCCATGAGCAGGAGCGATGATTTTGCGCCATCCGTCATGGCAGACCTTACGAGGACGGCTCTTCGGAAGCAGCCGGAGCTTCTTCGGCAGCCGGAGCTTCCTTGGCAGCCTTGGCGGCTGCGCGCTCAGCGGCAGCAGCTTCACGGGCGGCTTCGGCCTCGGCCTCGGCAGCTTCCTTGGCCGCCTGGATGGCGGCCTTGCGGTCTTCCTCGGCCTTGATGGCGGCGGCAGCCGCGTCGGCGACGGCCTTTTCACGGGCTTCGACGCGTTCCAGCGCTTTTGCGCCCGGCTTGGCACGTTCCGGGTTGTTGCGTGCTTCGCGCTTCAGCAGGCCAGCGGCATCGAGGAAGCGCAGCACGCGATCGGTCGGCTGGGCACCGACGCTCAGCCAATGCTGGGCGCGCTCGGTCAGGATAGTGACGCGCTTGGTGGTGTCTTCCAGCATCGGATCATAAGTGCCGATCCGCTCGATGAAGCGACCGTCGCGGGGCGAACGGGCATCGGCAACCACGACGTGGTAGTAGGGACGCTTCTTGGTGCCGGCGCGGGAAAGGCGAAGTTTCAGCGACATTGGTTTGGGACTCCTGGAGTTCTAAGTTTTGGTTGAATTGACTATTTTTTCTTCGGGCTGAAGCCGCCGAGGCCCGGCAGGCCGGGGAAACGCGGGGCTCCGCCAAGTCCGGGAAGACTCTGGCCCGGCAGGCTTGCGCCCATTCCGGGGCCGGATTTCAGCAGCTTGCCGACATCGGTCGGCAGCTTTTCGGAGATATCCTGGGGCATGGCAGCCGGGATCGACGATGGATCGATGCCCATCTGGCGCGCCATCTGCTCAAGTTGCTTGGGGTCCATGCTGGCAGGATCGGGCATGTTGCCCAGCCCCGGCATCATGCCGCCCATCTTGCCGCCGAACATGCCGGCAAGGCTGCCCATGCCGCCCTTGGCGACCTTTTTCATCATGTCCGCCATCTGGCGGTGCTGCTTCATCAGCTTGTTGACGTCCTCGACCTTGGTGCCCGAGCCCTTGGCGATACGGATGCGTCGCTTGGCGTTGAGCAGGTCGGGGTTTTCACGTTCCTTGAGCGTCATCGAGCCGATGATGGCGATCTGGCGGTCGAACACCTTCTCGTCGATATTGGCGCCGGCCATGGCTTTCTTGACTTGGCCCATGCCGGGCATCAGGCCCATCAGCCCGCTCATGCCGCCCATCTTCTTCATCTGCAGCAGTTGGCCGCGCAGATCTTCGAGATCGAACTGGCCCTTCTTCAGGCGCTTGGCCATTTTCTGCGCGTCTTCGGCAGAAACGTTCTGGGCGGCCTTTTCCACGAGCGAGACAATGTCGCCCATGCCCAGAATCCGGTCGGCGACGCGGCTGGGGTGGAAATCCTCCAGCGCATCCATCTTTTCGCCGACGCCGATCAGCTTGATCGGCTTGCCGGTCGCGGCGCGCATCGAGAGCGCGGCGCCGCCACGGCCATCGCCATCGACGCGGGTGAGCACGATACCGGTGAGATCGACGCGCGCATCGAATGAGCGGGCAAGGTTCACGGCGTCCTGGCCGGTCAGCGCATCGGCGACCAGCAGCACTTCGTGCGGGTTGGAGACGGCTTTGATCTCGGCCGTCTCGGCCATCAATTCTTCGTCGATATGGGTGCGGCCCGCGGTATCGAGCATCAGCACGTCATAGCCGCCGAGCCGGCCTTCCTGTGCCGCGCGCCGGGCGATCTGCACCGGGGTCTCGCCGACGACGATCTTCAGCGTATCGACGCCGACCTGCTCGCCGAGCACACGCAGCTGTTCCATCGCCGCCGGGCGGCGGGTATCGAGCGAGGCCAGCAGGACTTTCTTGTTCTGCCGCTCCTTCAGGCGCTTGGCGATCTTGGCGGTGGTGGTGGTCTTGCCCGAGCCCTGCAGGCCGACCATCAGGATGGTCACCGGGGCTACGGCATTGAAATCGATCGGTACGGCCGCATCGCCGAGCACGCGCACCAGTTCGTCATGGACGATCTTGATGACCTGCTGGCCCGGCGTGATCGAGCGGGTGACCTCGGCGCCGATGGCGCGCTCGCGCACCTGCTCCATGAAGGCGCGCACGACTTCCAGCGACACGTCGGCTTCGAGCAGCGCGCGGCGGACTTCGCGCAGCGCCGCATCGACATCGGCTTCGCTCAGCGCGCCGCGGCCCCGCAGGCCTTCAAAGATTTTCCCTAAGCGGTCGCTTAGACTATCAAACATTCTCTTGGTCCTTTTCTCTCCGGCAACCTCGCTGCCGTCGAGATATGGTTCCGCTATGGCCAAACGCAAAACACACCCGTGGGCGCATCGCGCTGACGGGTGGTGACCTCCGGGATCTCTTTAGACCTTTGCGGGTCCCGGTCGGTTGTTCAGGGTTTGACCTGACGGATAGTGCCGGTCGTTTACGGGGATTGGGGCGCGGAGTCAACCGGCGGGCCGGGGAGGGGGTCGGCAGTCAACCCCGCCCAATCACCCTCATCACCACCGCCCGCAACTCCTTCGGCATTCCCAGGACCAGCCGCTTCAGCATCGGGCGCAACCGCCGGTCCCATAGCGTGATGATCAGGTATCCCTTGGGCGTCACCGGCAGGGCGTAGTCGATTACGGCGACCACATCCTTGGCCCAGGTGAGTTTATACGGCATCACCGGCACCAGCAGATCGGCGGTCGAGAGGCCGCGCGCAAAGCAGGTTTCGATCACCTCCTTCAGGTGCAGCTTGCCGGGGCTTTCTTCGCTCTGGCCGAAATCGCGGCTGGCGACGTAGGCGTAATAATGCCCGCCGGAGACGAGGCCCCATTGCTCCGCAATCGGTTCGCCATTGTGCCGCAGCGACATGGCCAAAAGCCCGAGATCGCCGTCAGGCCGGGAGGCGAGGGAGGTGCAGAAATCGGCGAAATCGCTGGTGGCGAAGGCGCGGGAGGTGAGGCCCTGGTCCTTCAGCCGTTCGGCGCGGCCGCTGAGCGTACGGCTGATGATGCCGAGCTTTTCGGCTGGGGTGGCGGCCACGACGTGCTCCAGCACGCCCTCGCGCTCCAGCCGGTTGCGGGCGTTGCGCATGTTCTTGCGCGTTTTGGGTTTGATGGATTGGAAATAATCTTCGAAACCGGTCCAGGCGCAGAGCGGGACGAACGGCGCGCCCTCGCTGGTCGCGGTCTTGATCGCATTGCGCGACATGCCCGCCTCGAGCTTGCTGTCGTCACGCACTTTCAGCAATGACACGGCGTCGGCCGGCGCCGCGGTCAGCGCTGCCTTCAGGATCCGGGCCAGCGCTTCGCGGGGATCGAGGTCTTCGGCACAAAGAAAATCGGCATATTGCTGAAAACTGTCGCCCAGCGGCACCAGTACCCGGCGGGTCTTGGTGCGAATACGCTGGAAAGCGAACAGGGCGCGCAACGCGCCATGCCGGTGCAGCGTCACGATCAGCGGATCGAAGCCGGAATTGCCGCGGCCGGTTTCGAAATCGAAAACCGCGCGGCACCAGCCCAGGCTCTGGAACACGACGGCGCCGCCGACCTCGGCCTGCAGGTCGCCCCATTGCCGGGCGATCGCCTCCAGGTCGGCCCGCGAGCGGATCAGCCCGGTTTCGAACGCCGCCGCAGCCCGCGACGCCGCGGATTGGGCCGGCGCGGCGCGGGCGGTGCCCGTCGCTAGGCTGCCATCAAGGCTTCTCATTTGACGAAGGCATACCCTTCAATGTCGCGCACACCTTCGGGCGCTTGCGGATCGACGCGGAAATCCACCTTGTATTCCTTGCGCTTTTGCGGGTTGAGCGGGGTGAATTTCACCGCGCCGGCCAGCGCCAGCTTGGAATAATACGAAAGCCCGGTCACCTGCTGCGAGAGCTTTTGCGCGCCCGTCGCCTTGCGGATGACGCCATTGGCGTAATTGACCGCGTAGTGGCGGCGCAGCTCGTCGGTCCAATGCTCGGTGGTGAATGAGACGTTGAGCATGTTCTCGTTGACGACGCGGTGTGGTCCGTTCAGCGGCCAATGCAGCATCTTGCCGGCATCGAGCATATGCACTTCCGCATAGTCGTCGTACCAGGGCTCATAGGGCATATCGGTTTCGCGCAATTGCCCGAGGATCAGCTTTTCCAGCGCTGGCTGGCTGATGAACGGCTTTGCGGCAGGATAGACATAAAGTTTCTTGGTGCCGCGCACCTGCCAGAGGCTCTGGCCCGGCACGTCGGAATGGTATTTTACCGACACGTTGGGCGAAGAGATCAGGATGGTGAGGCGTCGCTTGTAGCTCTTGAAGC
Organism: Hyphomicrobiales bacterium; assembly: GCA_028290345.1. Classification (GTDB taxonomy): domain Bacteria; phylum Pseudomonadota; class Alphaproteobacteria; order Rhizobiales; family Devosiaceae; genus JAQGKB01. The sequence continues at coordinate 12,496 of JAQGKB010000055.1, forward strand.
CGGGTACGCGGTCCTCGAATTCGGCATAGATATCTTCGAGCAGGTCACCATAAGCCGGATTGACCGAGGCGGGCGCCGTCAGGTTGATCCAGATATTGCCGGTCTTGACCACCTCGAGCACGTCCTTGCCCGACAGGTCCTTGATCTCGCCTTCGCGGCGGCGCGGCGGGTTGCCCGGCGTCTTCTGCGAATAGTTGACGTGGTAGGCTTCGCGCGGCGATTTCTCGATCAGCGCGGCAAGGGCTTCGTCGGTAAAGAGCGTCGAATTCGCCAGATTGTGGCTGAGTTCGACTGAGTGCTGGCCGAAAAGGGCTTCGTGGTGTTGCTGCCAATCGGTAATAATAGTCGACATCATGCGGCTCCCGGCATTCTTGCGGCTTTGCTGGCCGCTTCTTGCCAGGCTGCAACCTAGCGGGTTTTTGCCCAGTCCTCGCGGGCAAGCTGTTGTTCTGGTTAAGCGCGGCTGAAGCGAGAAGCCCTTGCATGCCCGGCGATCGGCATCGGAGGTGATTGTCGGCGGCACTGGAAATTGCCCAGCCTTTCCACCATATAGGGCCAAACGCGAACCATGAGGCGCAAAGTGAGCGGCGTGCCGTTTCTGAAGATGAACGGTCTGGGCAACGAGATCATCGTTGCCGACATGCGCGGCCGCGCCGATCGCGTGACGCCTGCTGCTGCCGTGGCCGTCAATGCCGATCCGGATACCAAGTTCGACCAGATCATGGCGATCCACGATCCGTGCACGCCCGGCACGTTCGGCTATATCGAGATCATCAATTCCGACGGGTCGCTCGCCGAAGCCTGCGGCAATGGCATGCGCTGCGTGGTGCAGGCGCTTTCGGCCGAGACCGGCGACAAGCAATTCGTGTTCGAGACGCTGGCGGGGATCTTGACCGGCGAGGAGCATGCCGACGGCATGATTTCCGTCGCCATGGGCAAGCCTCGCTTCGGCTGGCAGGATATTCCGCTCGCCGAGGAATTCGCCGATACCACCGGCATCGAACTGCAGATCGGGCCGATCGATGCGCCGGTGCTGCACACCCCCTCGGTTGCCTCGATGGGCAATCCGCATGCCGTTTTCTGGGTCAATGATGACGTCTGGTCCTATGCGCTCGACCGCTTCGGGCCGCTGCTCGAGAACCATCCGATCTTTCCGGAGCGCGCCAATATCTCGATCGCTCAGGTGGTTGCGCCCGACCACATTATCCTGCGCACCTGGGAGCGTGGCGCCGGGTTGACGCGCGCCTGCGGCACTGCGGCCTGCGCGGCGCTGGTCAATGCCGCGCGTACCAAGCGGACTGGCCGCAAGGCGACAGTGACGCTTCCCGGCGGCGACCTGCTGATCGAATGGCGCGATGACGACCAGGTGGTGCTCACCGGGCCGGCTGAACTGGAATTTTCCGGAGCGCTGGATCCGGCGACCGGCGCATGGTCACGCGAAAATCGGGATGTTGCTTAATGAGCGTCGAAACGCTCACTTTCGGCTGCCGCCTCAACGCCTATGAATCCGAGGTAATGAAGGCCGAGGCGGAAAAGGCCGGGCTGACCGACGCCATCATCATCAACACCTGCGCCGTGACCGGCGAAGCCGTGCGGCAGGCCAAGCAAGCCATCCGCAAGGCCAGGCGTGACAATCCGGAGCGCCGCATCATCGTCACCGGCTGCGCCGCGCAGACTGAAGCGCGCAGCTTTGGCGACATGGCCGAAGTCGACCTCGTCATCGGCAATGCCGACAAGATGAAGGCCGCGAGCTACGAGCCGATGGCGTTCGGCGTGCCGCTTAACGACAAAGTGCAGGTCAACGACATCATGAGCGTGCGCGAGACCGCGTCGCACCTCATCGAAGGCATGGATGGACGCGCGCGGGCGTTCGTGCAGGTGCAGAACGGCTGCGATCATCGCTGCACCTTCTGCATCATCCCCTATGGCCGCGGCCCGTCGCGCTCGGTGCCGATGGGCGCGGTAGTCGAACAGATCAAGACGCTGGTCGGCAACGGTTTTGGCGAGATCGTGCTCACGGGCGTCGATATCACCTCGTTCGGCCCCGACCTGCCGGGTACCCCGACATTGGGCAAGCTCGTCCAGTCAATCCTCCGGCATGTGCCGGACCTGCCGCGCCTGCGCATTTCGTCGATCGATTCCATCGAGGCCGACGAGGCGCTGCACGAGGCCATTGCGTCCGACCGCCGGCTGATGCCGCACCTGCACCTGAGCCTGCAATCGGGCGATGACATGATTTTGAAGCGGATGAAGCGCCGGCACTTGCGCGGCGACACGCTGGAGTTTGTAGCAAAAGTGCGCGCGGCGCGGCCGGAAATGGTCTTCGGCGCCGATCTCATCGCCGGCTTTCCGACCGAAACCGACGAAATGTTCGAGAATTCGCTGAAAATCGTCGAGGAGGCGCAGCTCACCTACTTGCACGTTTTCCCCTATTCGCCGCGCAACGGCACTCCGGCGGCGCGCATGCCGCAGGTCGACCGCAAGGTGGCCAAGCACCGTGCTGCACAACTGCGGGCGCTGGGCGATAGCCAGTTCGCAAAACTCTGCGAAAGCCGCGTGGGGATGATCGAAAGTGTCTTGGTCGAGCGCGACGGGCTGGGGCGCACGGAACAATTCGTGCCGTTGGCGGTTCCCGGTTTCAGCCAGGGGCAGATCGTGCCGGTGCGGGTGACGGACGTTTCGCCCACCGGACTCATCGGCGAGTCGGTCCGGACAGCGGCATGAGCGAGAGCAAGAAACCATCCTTCTTTAAACGGCTGTTCGGCGGCGAAGAGCAAAAGCCCGAACCGCCGAAGGATGAGCCAGCGGCCGAGGCCCAGCCGGAGCTGGAGAGCGAAGCGCTGGCCGGTCCACCGGAATCGAGCGTCGACTATGTCGAAGACATCGAGGCCGGGCTGGTCGAGCCTCCACTCGAGGAAGCGCCGCTGCCGGCCGTCGAGTCGGTACCTCCGGCGCCTGCGCCAAAACTCAGTTGGCTGCAGCGGTTGGGTTCGGGCCTGAAACGCTCGTCCGATCAGCTCACCGGCAACATCACCTCGGTGTTCACCAAGAAAAAGCTCGATGCGGCAACGCTGGATGAGCTCGAAGACATCTTGATCCAGTCCGATTTCGGCATCGAGACGGCAAGCGCCATTACCACGGCCTTGCGGCGCGACCGCTTCGATCGCGACATCTCGGCCAAGGACGTCCGCATAGTGCTCGCCGACGAAGTGCGCAGGGTATTAGAACCGGTGGCCAAGCCGCTGCTGATCGATGCGGCGCAAAAGCCGTTCGTCATTTTGATGATCGGGGTCAACGGCTCGGGCAAGACCACCACCATCGGCAAGCTGTCGCAGAAATTCGCCAGCGAGGGCAAAAAGGTCATGTTGGCGGCGGGCGATACCTTCCGCGCCGCGGCGATAGAGCAGTTGCAGATCTGGGGCGACCGCACCGGGGCCACCGTCGTGACCAAGCCAGCCGGCTCGGACGCATCCGGCCTGGCATTCGATGCCGTTACCCGTGCCAAGGCTGAAGGCTCGGACGTCTTGATCATCGACACCGCCGGGCGCCTGCAGAACCGCGAAGAGCTGATGAGCGAACTCGAAAAGATCATCCGCGTCATCAAGAAGGTCGATCCTTCCGCCCCGCATGCGACGCTGCTGACGCTTGACGCCACGACCGGCCAGAACGCCCTCAATCAGGTCCAGATCTTCGGGCAGAGAGCCGACGTGACCGGCCTGGTGATGACAAAGCTCGACGGAA
>JAQGKB010000056.1 GCA_028290345.1 Hyphomicrobiales bacterium
CTTGAGCGACCGGCGCGCGGCCGCAACGGGTGTAGGGAACACCACGATTTGCTGTTGACACGAAACCGCCATGCATCCATATACCGCCCCACGGCGCGCCACTCTCACGGCGCGTCTGTTGTTTCGGACCCCGGTGCGAGACAAGTTATGGAGGGGTGGGAGAGTGGTTAAATCCGGCAGACTGTAAATCTGCTCGCTTAGCGTACACTGGTTCGAATCCAGTCCCCTCCACCAACTTCCTCCCGGGTGGGATTTTCCAGATAAATCGGCGCATGACGACGGGGCCCAACCGGGGCGCTGCCGTGGTCTGAAGACGAGCGACAGCACTTCATCACTGGAGAGTGGCCATGCGGCACGCTGCCAGTCACTGGTTCGATGTGGCGTCTGATGCTCGCGGACTTCGTTGTCCGCTGAATTGTTCCACAGGTTCTCCATCCGGAACTTATACTGAGGAAATCCCGTTCCTATTGCGTCCGTCAACAGTCGGAGCCGAAGGGATATTTCGTAATGAGGAAAATCCTAGCATCGATTACCGCGATCGCCTTGGCTGCCACCCTGACCGTGGGCGAGGTCGGGTCGGCCATCGCACAGCAGGAGTCACTTGCCTCGAAAGGCGACAGCTACGTTCCACAACATTATTGGGGTTACCAACCGCAAGGTAATTGGGGATACGAGCAGAGAAGCGACTACGGCTACTACAACCGGTACCGTGGCTACCGCCATCAGACGCCGAGCTACCGTTATAACGACGGCTTCGGGTTTTCGTCAGGGGCCTTCCTAGGCCTCTTCCTCGGTTCGATCATCGGCGGCGCCGTGTTGAGAGGTGGCGGAGGCCACGTGCAATGGTGCCACAACAACTACAGGTCGTATCGCCACTACGACAACACGTATCAGCCGTTCTCCGGCCCGCGCCGGCGGTGTGTTTCGCCGTACTGAGCCCTGCAAACCTGTGGGCCATGATTGGCCCACGGCGTTCGATCTGAGGGAATTGTTGGAGCGGGTAGCGGGAATCGAACCCGCATATTCAGCTTGGAAGGCTGCTGCTCTACCACTGAGCTATACCCGCCCGGCCGGCGCGCAGGCGCGACGGCAACGGAACAAAATCGATGCTGAAGCCGACTGGCGCTGCAACGCTGCGGCAACGCAAATCCTCTATGCTTTCGGCTGCGTCGGAGTCAATGTCTCTCACGGTTCGAAGGCCATGGCCGCCTGCCGCTCAGTGCTGTCGTTAGACGATTGGCGAGCCCATCGGCAAGCTTTGCAAGCCGTAGCCTGTCATAGGATTGGACAAGGGCAGGGCGCTTGCGGGGATATTCCGGATCCAGGGCTGAGCACTAATTGCCCTGGACGACGGTCGGTGGCTGCTCGGCGCGGTGCTCGCTGAACACTTCGTTACGGGCCATGCGGGCGAGCAACCTGTCACGTGCCGCCGTAACGTGGTCGAAGACTGCCTGGCCGGCCGCCGTCGCATCGCGGCTTTCAAAGGCCACGATCATCTTCTCGTGCTCGGAAATAACGAGCTCGTAGACGTCGGGGGTATAGCCTCCGAGACTGTCAGCCACGGTGCGCACGACGCGGGTCCTGCCTTCAAGGATGAGTTCGGCTTCAGGGTTCTTCGCGATCGCGTAGATGGCCTTGTGAAAGACGATGTTGCCCTCGGAGCCAAGCGCTGGCTTGCCAGAACGGATGAGGGCCGACAGATCGCGGTGCATCCTTCTGAGTTCGACGATTTCCTCATCGGTGACTTTTTCCACCGCGCGACGGGCCAGCAGGGATTCGATGCCAACCCGGATGTCGTAAATATTGCGAATGTAAGCCTCCGTGATCGCTTCGATGCGGAAGCCGCGGTGGGCGATCGAAATCAGGATGCCTTCACCCTCGAGTTGGCGCAACGCTTCGCGGATCGGCATGTGGCTCACCTCGTAGCGAGCGGTGAGCGTCTCGATGGTCAGGTGGGTGCCAGGCGCGAATTGGCCTGAGACCAGGTCTCCGATGATCGCTCGCTTTACCCGCAAATAGGTAGGCTCATTCAACGGCGTCCGGTCCGGCCTTAAGCTCAACATTGGGCCCATCTCCCTTTCGATATCGATGTCAGAGGCGCGTCATACCAAATCTTATACTCCAATGCATTATTGACGCGCAAAGATATTTGCGCAAATGTACGGGACGAGGGAGAGGGTAGCAGAGGAACCAAGAAGTGCGCCCCCCCGCAATCCGTTCAAATGGCAACGAGGAGGATCGATAAATGGATCATTTCAAAGACTTGGCTGCGAAGGGATTGCAGCGGGGCCTGTCGCGGCGCGACGTCCTGCGGGGCAGCGTCGCACTTGGACTGACGGCCACTGGCCTCTCGTTCTACCCGAGCCTCGCCCAGGCGGCGGCCGAGGCGCCGAGCCCCGATCTGATCGCGGCGGCCAAGACCGAGGGGACGCTCACCTACTATCACACCACCGCCATCGACCTGACGGCGAAGTGGACGGCCGAATTCACCAAAAAATACGGTATCTCCACGCAAAACGTGCGTGGCCCCAGCTATCCATTGTTCGACCGGTGGCTGACTGAAGAGCGTGTCGGCCAGCACATTGCCGATGCCATCCAGATCACCGATACCGTCCTGATCGAGGCCGCCCACACGGAAGGGCTGATCGCCGACTACACGCCCGCGTCCGGCGCCGGCATCCGCCCGGAGATGAAAAAGGAAGGTGTCTGGTACACGCTGTTCCTCAACGCCATGGGATATGCCTGGAATACCCAACGGGTCACGCCCGAAGAAGAGCAGTTGCTGGAGCAGCGGAGCTGGGAGGTTCTCACCGATCCGCGCTGGAAGGGCAGGTTTGCCACGGCGACCCCGGCGTCGGGCGGTAGCAGCTTCTCCTATGTCTATATGTTGCTGGGTGGAAAACGCGACAAGTTCGGCCCCGACTTCGTGGCCAAGCAGGCTGCGCTTGGCCCGCAGGTTTATGAAAGCAAGTCACCGATGTACGACCGGCTCGCCGCCGGCGAGTTCGCGCTGGTCGATCAGGCATCCCAGAGCGACATGGGCGGGCTTTACTTGAAGGGTGCGCCCATCCGCTGGGCATTCCCCAATCCGACACCAGCCAATCTGACGGTTCAGACGATTTCTTCTCATGCACCGCACGGCAATGCCGCTCGTCTGTTCCAGGAATGGGCGATGAGTGCAGTAGGCCAGGCTGCCTGGTTCAAGTTTGCCGGCGTCACATCGGCGCGCGCCGATACCGTCGATCCGCGCAAGGCGGCAAAGGCCGACTGGTACAAGGAAGCCTGGTACGCCGATCCCGAGCAGGTCTACATCGATTACCTGCGTGACGCCGGCTATGTGGATCCGGCCAAGCCGATCATCGCCGAATGGAACCAGATTTTCGGTCGGTGAGGCAGTCCAATGACCACGACCCTTGTGGCGGACGAGAAAACTGGTCGTAAGGTCGAGATGGCATCGATGCGGAGGCGCCGGCGTGGGCTGGCGCTTCCCATCCTGCTCGGCTTGGTGCTGGCGATCCTCGTGCTGGTTCCGATCGCCCTCATGTTCATCGGCGCGATCCGCACCGGGACCTTCGTCGATCCGAAGGCGGTATTTTCGCTGAAAAGCCTGCAGATCGTCTATACGACGCTGCCAAATCTTCGGACGCTGGGGATCACCGTCGGCGCCTCGCTGCTGGTATCCTTTCTAGCCTGCGTCGTGGGGATCGCTTTGGCGTGGCTGATCGCGCGAACCGATCTTCCGGCGAAGGGCTGGATGGAGAACGCGGTGGTCGCGCCGCTCTATCTCTCCCCATTCGTCGGCGGGCTCGCGTGGCTCATTCTGGCCTCGCCGCGTGCCGGCCTGATCAACGTCATGGCGCGGGACGTTTTCGGGGCAACCGGCCCCATCCTCAACGTCACGACGTCGACGGGCATCATCCTGATCATGGTGCTCTATAACGTACCCTACGCTTACATGACCGTGTCGTCCGCGCTGAAGGGCATGGATCCTTCAATGGAGGAAGCGTCCTATCTCAATGGGGCAGGGGTGGTGCGCACCGCGCTTAAGGTCACGTTCCCGGTGGTGCGCCCGGCGATTATCTCAGCCTTCTTTTTCGTCTTCGTTCTGACCTGCGGCACGTTCTCGATCCCCGCCGCGCTAGGTGGAACGCAGGCCATGCCGTTTCTCGCCGTCGATATCTATCATGCGACGGCAACCTACCCGCTCGACTACTCGCGGGCGGCATCCATCGGTACGCTGCTGTTCTGGATATCCCTGATCGGCGTTGCCCTCTATCGCTTCGCCTCACAGGTCGCGACCCGCTTTGTGACCGTTACGGCGCGCGGCTATCGCATGCGGTTCGTAAAACTGCGCGGATGGCGTTACGCCGCGATCGGTCTCATCGTCTTCTATGTGCTGATGGCGATCGTCCTGCCGTACCTGGCGTTGCTCTATGTGTCGTTCACAAGCTTCACATCATCGTCGATCCGCAACGCCGTCTACACCTTCGATAATTTCAGGGCGGTCGTCAGTTCGGTCGCGGTGGGGCAGTCGATCATCAATACGCTTCTGATCGCGGTGATCGCGCCAACGTTCTGCGTCCTGCTCGCTGTTGTGCTCGCCTATGCGATCCGCCGCCTCCGGGTCAGGGGCGGTGGGCTGCTCGATTACATGGCGATGTTTC
>JAQGKB010000010.1 GCA_028290345.1 Hyphomicrobiales bacterium
GACGCCGTAAGCCACCATGAGCACGACCGGAACGGCGATGCCGAGGACCAGAGCCTGGTTTTCGCCGCCGTGGTTCAGCCCGTCGATAATGCCCTTGTAGGCGAACGGGGAAAGCGTCGTCGCGACCTTGGAGCCTGCCAATGCGACGAGGGCGAGGATGACCTTGAGCTTCAGGTCCATCCGGCCCGCGGGCCACATATAGGCCCAAAGATGGCGGACTGTTGAATACAACGAACTCTCGCCGGCGAGTGTCGGCGGCTTCTTCGATTCAGGATTTGTGGGCATCAGGCCGGTTCCGTGATCTTTCGCGAGGCGCCGGAAACCAGTTCGGCGCTCAGCCCGCCAAGGAGGCCGGCGCAGGCAGAGCCGAGCGCTTCAAGCCGGTCGGCACGCAGGGTGTAGCAATTGCGGGTGCCCTCGGGGCGGCGCTCGATGAGGCCGGCGTCGAGCAGCACCTTGATATGTTGGCTGACGGTGGATTGCGCAAGGGGAAGTGCGGCCATGACATCGGTGCAGCAGCAGCGCTGCTGCTGACGCGCCAAGGTGCGCAAGATGGTCAAGCGCACGGGGTGTCCGAGCGCTCGCATCACGGTTGCCAGATCGTCGTCGTGCATGGTTCCGTCTTTCATCGTCAAATCACGATAGAAGAAGGCCGCGCCCGGCGCAAGCCGGCACGATGGCTAGGGCTTGCTTTCCCCATTGGAGACGTTGGGCAAATCGAAAATCTGGCCCGGATAGATCCAGTGCGGGTTGCGGATCTGGTTGCCATTAGCTTCGTAGATCGTCGTGTAGTTCCGGCCATGCCCATACACGCGGCGAGCAATCGTCCAGAGATTGTCGCCCCGCCGGATGATCGCCTTGCCGGAGGCAAAACGCTGATCCTCTGGATTGCCAACGGGCTCGGCCGTGAGCGTCGGAATGTTGGCGTCCACGACAGGGGCCGGAGTTGCAGGCGCCACCGGTGCTGCCGCCACCTTTGGCGCGGGGGCTGCGGGTTGCAGCGCGGGCGCCTTTTCCATGGCTGTCGCCGCCGGGATCGCAGGCGCCGGCTGTGCCACTGCGGCTGGGGCCGGCGGAGCTTCGGGAGCAGGCTGTGTTGGCGGCTGGATTACCGGCGGGGGCTCCGTTGCTGCGGTTCCGACTATCGTTCCAAACTTCGGGCTCAGATCGGGCTCAACCTTGGCCGGAGCCGCGACGGCGACCTTTGGCTCAGCGGCCGGAGCAGGCTCGGCAGCTGGCACCGTGAGCGCCGGCTTTTCCCGGGCGACCGCCGCAGGGGCGGCAGGCGGTTGCGTTGCAGCCGTTCCGACCACGGTCCCGAATTTCGGGCTTTGATCAGGTACGGGGGTGGCGGCCACCTTTGGCTCCGTCGCTGGAGCTGCGGCAGGTTTTGGGGCCGGAGCAACGGGCTCGCTTGTCGGCTTTTCCGTCGCCGCGGTGCCGATGACCGTGCCGAATTTCGGGCTCAGGTCCGGTTCGGCCGGCTTGGGCGGGGTGGCGGGAGCAGGAGCGGCCTCGGCTACTGCTGTCGGCGGAGCAGTGGCGGGCGCCACCGGCTGGTCGACAACGAAATTGACTTCGGCGCGCGCTGTTACTTCGGCGGTGCCCGGCTTCAACATATCGATGCGGATGCGCTGGCTCGCATGGGTCAGCACACCCTCGGCCTCGACCAGCCAGCGGCCGCCCGCGGCAATGGTGTCGCTGATGAACTTGTCATCCACGTAGAGCCGGATGGTGTAGCCGTCAGCACCATTGCCGGCGAAGAAATCCTTGCCCTTGTCGATCTCGACGGCGTCGATGCTCGGCGGAATGATCACGGCTGCTTCCGGCGCTGCCGGGACGACGGCCTTGGGCGGCACGGCCGCAACCTGCGCCTCAGGTGCAGCCGCAGCCGGTAAAGCGGGCTTTTCGGGGGCAGGCACCGGCGCCGGCTTTTCTGAGGCGGCCGGCTTTTCAGGCGCAGGCGGAGCGGCAGCTGCCATAGTAGGTTCGGCAGGTTTGGCCGCGGCCGGAGCCGCGGGTTTTTCGGCGCTGGCGATGGCTACCGGCGCCTTCGGCGCAGCGGCTGCCAGGCTCTTCAGGACATCGGCGGCCTTGCCGGTGTCACTGCCGACGACCGTCGGCTCGGCCTTGTGCTCGGGATCGATGACGACAACGTAGGATTTGTCGGAGCGCTTGACGCTGCCTTCGGTACCGACGCTGACTTCCACGCCACCGGCGGGAAGCGGCTTTTCCGGAACCAGCGCCCAGTCGCCGCCGGAATCGGCAGTCGTCGAGCCATAGACATCGTTATTGGCGAACACCTGGACCTTGGTGTTGGGCCGCGCCGTGCCCGCAATGACCATAGAGCCATCAGGTTGGGCGCGCACCAGACCCAGTGCGGGAGCATCGGATTGGATGGCGGCAGGTGCCGGAGTTGCGGCGACCTGCGTTTCGGGTGCTGCAGGCTTTGGCGCTCGCATCGGTTCGGCAACCGCGGCCGTTTCAGTCGGTTTGGCCGCGGTATTGGCCGCGACGGCCGGAGCTGATTTGCCGATCAGCCCCATGTCGGCCAACCTGCCGCCAATGCACGCGCCAATCCCCTGCGAGCCGGATGAACAGTTGACAATCGTCGGCCCAGCCAAAATGGCCAAGATGATCACGAAAGTGGCCGCCGCCGCTCCGCTGGTGACTGCGATGGATCTCTTGGGAGCAGGTTCGGCCAGTTTAGCCTCCGGGTTAGACTCGTGTCGGTGAAGCATCCATAGTCGTAGCTGTCGCGATAATGATCAAACGGCTCTTTTTACGTCTGCGCGGCAGTTTTCAACAACTTGTAGTTGATCGACTCATATAGCGCCTCGAAAGAGGCATCAATAATGTTAGGCGACACCCCGATGGTGTACCATCGTTCGCCGGAAGCGTCGCGACTTTCGACCAGCACACGGGTGACCGCGCCCGTGCCGCCGTCGAGGATACGCACCTTGAAATCGACCAGTTCCAGATCTCCGATCTGGTCGGAGTATTTGCCCAGATCCTTGCGCATCGCCAAATCCAGCGCGTTGACCGGGCCGTTGCCTTCTGCAACCGACATCAACAGTTCGTCGCCGATGCGGATTTTGACCACGGCTTCAGTGACGGTGATCTGTTCGCCGCGTGCGTTGTGGCGACGTTCGACGCTGGTGCGGTAGCTTTCTACATCGAAGAACTCCGGCAAGGTGCCGAGCTCGCGGCGCGCCAGCAGCAAGAACGAAGCATCGGCGCCGTCGTAGGAATAGCCGCGCGATTCCCGCTCCTTGACCGTGCGCAGCAGCCTTTCCAGCCGCGGATCGTCCTTGGCGACTTCGATGCCGTGCCGTGACAGTGCCGCAAGCAGGTTGGATTTTCCCGCCTGCTGCGAGACCATGATCGAACGCTCATTGCCCACGCTTTCGGGAGCTATATGTTCATAGGTCGACACATCCTTGGCCAGGGCCGAGGCGTGAATGCCAGCCTTGGTGGCAAAGGCAGAAGCTCCGACATAAGGACTTTGGCGATCCGGGCCACGATTGAGCAGGTCATCGAAGGCGCGCGAAATCTGGGTGAGGCGTTCGAGGCGCTTGAAGTCGACGCCGGTTTCGAAGCGATCGGCAAAGGCCGGCTTCAGCAGCAGCGTCGGGATAATCGTGCAAAGGTTGGCATTGCCACAGCGCTCACCGATGCCGTTCAGCGTGCCCTGGATCTGGCGCACGCCGGCGCGCAAGGCCGCGAGGGAATTCGCCACCGCCTGCCCCGTATCGTCATGGGCGTGGATGCCGAGTTTTTCACCCGGCGCGACCTTCAGCACCCCGCCGACGATTTCCTCAATCTCCGAGGGCATGGTGCCGCCGTTGGTGTCGCACAGCACCACCCAGCGGGCACCAGCCTCCAGCGCAGTCGTGACACAGCTCAACGCATAGGCTGGGTTGGCCTTGTACCCGTCGAAGAAATGTTCGCAGTCGATCAACGCTTCCTTGCCCGACGCAACCGCAGCAGCAACGCTTTCACCCAGGTTGCGGAGATTCTCGGCGAGAGAAATACCGAGCGCCAATTCCACCTGATAGTCCCAGCTCTTGGCCACGAAGCAGACCGCGTCGGCACTGGAATTAAGCAGCCCCTGCACGCCCGGATCGTTGGCAACCGAGCGCCCCGAGCGCTTCGACATGCCGAAGGCGGTGAAGATGGCGCGCTTGGTGCGCTTCTCCTCGAAGAAGGCGGAATCGACGACGTTGGCACCCGGATAGCCACCTTCGACGTAATCCACGCCGAGTTGCTCCAGCAGCGCCGCGACTGAGATCTTGTCCTCGAGCGAGAACTCGATGCCGGCGGTCTGTGCGCCATCTCTCAGAGTCGTATCAAAAAGATAGACGCGTTCCTTGTTCAATTGAGTCAACCGGATCATCTCCCCTGTGGCGGCCAGACGTCGGTGTCATGGTCGGGGTGCTGAAAGGATTGCAGGATGGCGAGCAGATCGCGCTCCTCATCGGTCGAGCCAAGCGTTTCCGGCTTCAATTTGTCCACCTTGGCAAACAGCGGGTGCCGATTGTCGTGCGCAAATTCCACGGTCGGCAGGATCGCATCGGGGGTATCGAACGAGCCGATGGTAAGCGAGGGCTGCCCGTCGCCCCAGTGATAGGTGAGCGGGGTACCGCATTTGTCGCAGAAGCCGCGCCGCACGCGTCCGGAGCTGCGGAATTCGGTCGGCGCGCCGCGCGTCCACTCGATGGAACCGATGAACGAGACAAACGGCGCAATGAGATTGCCCAGCGCCTTCTGGCACATGCGGCAGTTGCAGACCGAGGCTGCCTTAATCGGGCCAGTCGCGCGAAAACGCACGGCGCCGCACTGGCAGCCGCCAGTAAAAACCTCGTTCATTTCAGTCCTCCCGCGAAACGGTCGGTCGCCTCGATCAGATGGTGCATGATACCGGGTTGGGAAAAGGCATGCCCGGCATCGTTGACGATGTGGAACTCCGCCTCTGGCCACGCCCGATGCAGCTCCCAGGCGGTGACGGCCGGGGTGCACATGTCGTAGCGCCCTTGCACGATCACGCCGGGGATATCGCGCAGCTTTCCGGCATTTCGGATCAGTTGCCCTTCTTCCATCCAGCCGTCGTGAACGAAAAAGTGGTTCTCGATACGGGCAAAGGCAAGGGCGTAGTCCGGATCTGTGAAACCGTCGCTGACCGACGGATCGGGCAAGAGCGTCAGGGTCTCCCCTTCCCACTTGGCCCAGGCCTTGGCCGCCTGCAGCTGGGCAGCCCGATCGTCACCAATCAGCCGCTTACGATAGGCCGCCATCAGGTCGTGGCGTTCAGCGGGCGGAATGGGCGCCAGATAGCCTTCCCATTTGTCCGGATAAACGTTCGAGGCGCCTTCCTGGTAGAACCAGGCCAGTTCGGCCTTGCGCAGGGTGAAAATGCCGCGGAGAACCAGTTCGCTAACCCGCTCGGTGTGACGCTGGGCATAGGCGAGGGCCAGGGTGGAGCCCCAGGAACCGCCGAAAACCAGCCATTTGTCGACACCGACCATTTGGCGCAACCGCTCGATGTCTTCGATGAGGTGCCACGTGGTGTTGGCTTCGAGGCTGGCGTGAGGCGTCGATTTTCCGCAGCCGCGCTGATCGAAGAGCAAAACGTCATAACGAGCCGGATCGAACGCCCGCCGCTGATTGGTCGACAGCCCGCCGCCCGGCCCACCATGCAGGAACACTGCGGGCTTGGCGCCGGGCGAACCAACGCGCTCCCAGTAGATTTGGTGACCATCGCCGACATCGAGATAGCCGGAGGCGTAAGGCTCGATCTCGGGATAGGGCGTGCGCAGAGCAGTCATGATTGAGCCTGAGGTTGCGGCCAAACAGAAGTGTCATGGTCGGGATGCTGGTAGCTGATGACGCCGGCATTAAAGGCATCCTGGCGCGAGGCGGAACCCCCGGTGCGGACCGGCAACTGTGTCAGGGTGTCGAAGAAAGCGAGCTTGTCGTCGGGATTGACCTGGACGGTCGGGGCGGCCAATTCCGGATCGTCAAAACTGCCGATCGCGACCTCGATGCCCTCCTCGGGGCTGCGGTTGACCAGTTCATAGGTGAGCGGAGTGCCACACTCGGCGCAAAAGCCGCGTAGCACCTTGTTCGAACTCTGGAAGCGTTTTGGTTCACCGCGCGTCCAAACCAGGCCATAGCTCGACACCAACGGCCCGAAGGCGCTGCCAAACGCCTTCTGGCACATGCGGCAGTGGCAGATTGATGATCCGCCCAGCCGCTCGACGCGAAACCGAACGGCGCCGCACTGGCAGCCGCCGGTCAGCGCCGAATTGTTCTGCTGCATCGGCCTATTCGGGAGCATGACAGACTGCCTCAATGTTATGGCCGTCCGGATCGTAGACAAACGCCGCAAAGTAGTTGGGGTGATAGAGCGCACGCACTCCAGGCGCGCCATTGTCCCGCCCACCCCCCGCAAGGGCTGCGGCATGGAACGCCTGCACCTCGGCTCGGCTGGCAGCGCTGAACGCCACATGCGTTTTGCCGCCAACGCCGCCCTCGCCCAGCCAGAAAGTTGGCTGATCCTTACCATATCCTGCGGCGCGCTCCGGCTTGTCACCGAATTCGGCGATCAGACCGATACCGACGGCGCCGAGTGCAGCGTTGTAGAAA
>JAQGKB010000075.1 GCA_028290345.1 Hyphomicrobiales bacterium
TGCCGAACAGCAGCACGTGCAGTTCCTGCGTGGTCCAGCTGATGGCGGTGACGACGACGCCCGAGACGATGCCGATGCCAATGGCGCTCGCGAGCATGAGCAAGCCCCGGTACTGCCCAAAGCCGGATATCGAGCGCGGCAGGCCGGATGCAGCCTTCGCCGTCGCCTCAGTCATGGTTGGTCTCCGTTCGGTGAGTAGGAGGCGCGGACCGGCCCAAGCCGGCCTTAACAGCCTCATACGACAATCCGGCAAAGGTGGGTGACTATCTTGGTGAAATTTCGGGCGGTAGCGGGTCCCCGTCCCACTAGTCATCCTCGCGCTTGACGCGAGGACCCAGGCTTGTGGCAATCACCACCACCGGCGGTCTGGGCCCTCGCTTCAAGCGCGAGGGTGACGAGTGGTGGGGGTGCAGGCCCCGGGGAACCGACCGACTGTCGCCTGCCCTACTGCGGCGCCGGCACCCCGGAATCCAGGAACCCGCCAGACTGGCGCTCCCAGAGGTGGGCGTAGTGGCCACCGAGCGCGAGGAGCTGCGCATGGGTGCCCTCCTCGACGATCCGGCCTTTTTCGAGCACCACCAGCCGGTCCATCGCCGCAATCGTCGACAAGCGGTGCGCGATCGCGATCACGGTCTTGCCGCGCATCAGCGATTGCAGCTGTTCCTGGATCGCCGCCTCGACTTCGCTGTCCAGCGCCGACGTCGCTTCATCCAGCACCAGGATCGGGGCGTTCTTCAGCAGCACGCGGGCGATGGCGACGCGCTGGCGCTGGCCGCCCGAGAGTTTGACGCCGCGTTCGCCGACATAGGCCTCGTAGGCGGTGCGGCCCTTCCAGTCGACAAGGTCTTCGATGAATTCGTCGGCTTCCGCCAGCGCCGCGGCGGCGACCACTTCATCGTCGCTGGCTTCGGGCCGGCCATAGACGAGGTTGGCGCGCACGGAACGGTGCAGCAGGGCGGTATCCTGGGTGACGACGCCAATATTGCCGCGCAGCGATTCCTGCGTGACCTTCGAGATATCCTGCCCATCGATGGTGATGCGGCCGCCCTGCAGATCGTAAAAGCGCAGCAGCAGGTTGATCAAAGTCGACTTGCCGGCGCCCGAGCGGCCGATCAGGCCGATACGCTCGCCCGGCTTGATGAAGAGATCGAGGTTTTCGATGATGCCGCTGTCCCGGCCATAGTGGAAATCGACTTTGTCGAAGCGGATACCGGCTTCGGTCACCACCAGCGGCTTAGCGTCCGGGGCATCGATCAGTTCGAGGGGTTTGGAGATCAGCTCGGCTGAATTCTGCGCGGTGCCATAATTGCGCATCAATCCGTTGAGCTGGTTCATCATCCGACCCAGGAGGTTATAGAGCCGCAGCACCAGCCCCATGGTGAAGGCGACGCCACCCACCGTGATGATGCTTTCCGTCCACAAGTGCACCGAGAGCGCCGCGATTCCGGCAATCACCACGCCCGACAGCATCGCCATGGCGGTGCGCACCCCGACCAGCGTGCGCGCCAGGCGGGTGATGGCGGCGATGAACGTATCAAAACCGCCGCGTACGAAGAGATCATCGGTATCGGCGGTGCCGAAAAGTTTTAGCGTCTGGATGTTGGCGTAGCTGTCGACAATGCGGCCGGTGAGCACCGAAGCGGCTTCGGCGGAAGCGGCCGAGAGTTTTCGCATGCGCGGCACATAGTAGCGGGCAAGGAAGGCAAAGGCCACGATCCAGGCGGCTATCATGGCGCCGAGCCGCCAATCGAGCTGGGTCACCAGCACGAGCGTCGCGACGGTATAGACTGAGATGAACCAGACCACCTGCAGCAGGCTGACCATGAAGTCGCCCACGGCGGTGCCGCTCTGCCAGACCTTGCTGGCGATGGCACCGGAAAAATCGCTCTGGAAGAACGACAGCCCCTGCCGCACTACGTGAGCGTAGGACTGCCAGCGAACGAGATTGTAAAAGCCGATATTGACGGTCTGCTCTTCGACCACCGCCGAAAGCCAGCTGATGATGAAGCGAGCGACGACCACGACGAACACCATGATGGCCAGTTCGGTGCCGTGCGCGGCAAAGAGCCCGGCCCAGCCCTGCGCCGGGTGCGAGGCATCGAGGATATCGACCAGCCGGCCGACATAGTAAAACAGCGCCGCCTCGACCAGCGCCACCAGGCCGCCGAGGACGAGGAGCGCCAGGAAGGCGAGCCTGGCCTGCCGCACATAGTGCCAGAAGAAGCCGATGACACTCTCGGGCGGCTGTAGATTATCGACCGGCCGGAACGGATCGGTCCAGGACTCGAACACGTGATTGATCGAGTCGAGGAACTTCATGGTCGCGTGCCCGATGCTGCTTGGATGCGGGGCGCATCCGGGTGATTTTCGTGATCTGCAAGCATGTCAAAAGCCCGACTCGCGAGCGCTGGCAAGTCAAATCTTGTGTCCCATTGTAACCGGGGGACAGCGCACGCCGCCCCCCGGTCAGTGCGGCCCTATTGGGCGGCGGTTTCGAGGTCGAGGAAGCCCCCGGACTGGCGCATCCAGAGCTGGGCGTAGTGCCCGCCACGCGACAGCAGTTGGGCGTGGGTTCCCTCCTCGACGATCTGCCCCTGCTCCAGCACCACTAGCCGATCCATGGCGGCGATAGTCGAAAGCCGGTGCGCGATGGCGATCACGGTCTTGTCGTGCATCAAGGCCTGGAGCTGTTCCTGGATCGCCGCCTCGACTTCGCTATCGAGCGCCGAAGTCGCCTCGTCGAGCACCAGGATCGGTGCATCCTTGAGCAGCACCCGGGCGATGGCGACGCGCTGCCGTTGGCCGCCCGAGAGTTTTACGCCCCGCTCGCCGACGTGGGCATCGTACCCCAGCCGGCCCTTCATGTCGGAGAGCCCGACGATGACATCATGGATGCGGGCCTGCTCGGCCGCCTCGATCATCTGGGCATCGGTGGCGTCCTGCCGCCCATACTTCAAATTCTCCCGCACCGAGCGATGCAGCAGTGACGTATCCTGGCTGACAAGGCCGATAGCGGCGCGCACGCTTTCCTGCGTGACGTTCCGCACATCCTGCCCATCGATGCGGATCGAGCCGCCCTGCACGTCGAACATGCGCAAAGCGAGGTTGACCAGCGTCGACTTACCCGAGCCGGAGCGGCCGACGAGACCGATCTTTTCGCCCGGCTCCACGGTCAGGCTGAAATTGTCGATGACGCTACCGGTGCCGCCGCGCCAGTAGTTAAAGGTGACGTTGTCGTAGTCGATCTCGCCCTTGTCGACCTTGAGGGCGGGAGCATTGGGTGCGTTGACCATCGTCAGCGGCTTGGCGATCGTCTCCATGCTGTCACGGACGTTGCCGATCTGGCGAAAGACGTTGGATCCGATTTCGAGAATCCAGCCCGACATGTTCATCATCTGCAGGGCGAACGGGATCGCGGTTGCCACTGCAGCTGCCAGCAGCGTGCCGCGGTTCCAGCCATCGAGTGCCAGCCAGGTGATCGAGACCACGAGGAAGGCGTTCAGCAGGAACAATGTCGACCACATATACGTGAAAGTCCGCATCAACTTGCGGAAGCAGATCGCATGATCCATCACCGATTCAGCGACGTAGGCGTCCTCGTGCCCATCGGTCGAAAACGTCTTCAGTGTTTGGATATTCGTGTAGCTATCCACGATCCGGCCGGTCATTACCGACTTGGTTTCGGATAGTTCCTCGGAATAGCGGGCGATGAGCGGCATGGCGACGGAAAAGAGGATGCCGTAGAGCACAAGCCAGATGCCGATCGGCACCAGCAGGATCCAATCGAGCCTGGCCATCGCGATGATGGCGACGACCACGAACACCGCCGCGTACCAGGCGGCATCGATCGTCAGGTTAACGCCGGTCTCGATGGCCTCGCCAGCCTGCAGGATCTTGTTGGCGATGCGGCCGGCAAAGTCGTTCTGGAAGAAAGTCCAGCTCTGCCGGATGACGTGCCAATGCGTTTGCCAGCGCACCAGGTCAACGAGGTTGGGCACGATGGCGTGATTGCGGATCAGCGTGTCGCAGGTGAAGATCAGCGGGCGGAACAGGACGACTACGCTGGCCATCCAGAGCAGCGTCGTGCCGTTGACCGTGAACATCTGGCCCGGCGGGGTGGTGGCCAGCATGCCGACGAGGAGGCCGACGAAGATCGGCAGCATGGCATCGGCTATCGATCCGCAGGCGACCAAGGCCATGCGAATGAGGAATGCTGTCCGAAACTGTTCGATGAAATAGAAGACGAAACGCCACAGCCCCATAGGTGGCTGCGGGTTCTTGGCTAGTGCTATTGGGTGATAAAGTCCGTCGAAATAAGCGATGAGACGATTGAACATAATAGACTCTCAAAATTTTGCGTGAAGTGCGGACTGAGCCCGGTATGGGCGTGGCGCGGCAGACCGGGTGCGGCAGTTCGTGTTTCCTGCAAAAAGCTATTCATCAGTTTCTCCTGGGTTGGCCCGGGCCGGTTATTCGGCACGAGCTGAAAATTATTGTTATCGAAAGTGGGCGTTACTCGGCCGCTTCGACATCCTCGTTGTCGACGAGTTCGCGATCATTGGCAACCTTGGCGTCTTCATCGGGTTCGATGAAGCCGCCGGATTGGCGCTGCCACAGCCGGGCATAATGCCCGTTCAGCGCCAGCAACTGGGCGTGGGTGCCATCCTCGACAATGCGCCCCTCGTCTAGGACGATCAGCCGGTCCATTGCGGCAATGGTCGAGAGGCGGTGGGCGATGGCGATCACGGTCTTGCCCTGCATCAGCCGGTGCAACTGGCTCTGGATCGCGGCTTCGACTTCACTGTCGAGTGCCGAGGTCGCCTCGTCGAGCACCAGGATCGGCGCGTCCTTCAGCAGTACGCGGGCGATGGCGATGCGCTGGCGCTGCCCGCCGGAGAGTTTTACCCCCCGTTCGCCGACGTGAGCCTCGTAGCCCGTGTGCCCCAACTTGTCGGAAAGGCCCTGGACGAAATCGTGCGCCTCGGCATGCGTCGCAGCCTCGATCATCTGCTCGTCCGTCGCATCGGGGCGGCCGTACATGATGTTCTCCCGCACCGAACGATGCAGCAACGAGGTATCCTGGCTGACGACGCCAATGGCCGCTCGCAGCGATTCCTGGGTGACGCTCGCAATGTCCTGCCCATCGATGGTGATGCGGCCGGTCTCGAGATCGTAGAAGCGTAGGATCAGGTTGATCAGCGTCGACTTGCCCGCGCCCGAGCGGCCGACGAGGCCGATCTTCTCGCCCGGCCGGATGACCAGCGACAAGTCCTCGAGCACGCCCTTGGCCTCGCCGTAGTGGAAATTGACGCTATCGAAGCGGATTTCGCCCTTGCCGACCGCCAGCGCGACCGCATCCGGCTTGTCCGCGACCAGCCGGGCCACGGCAATCGAGTTCATTCCGTCGCGCACCGTGCCGATGTTCTCGAACAGCGCCGACATTTCCCACATGATCCACTGGCTCATGCCGAAGAAGCGCAGCACCAGCGCCGCCGCGACGGCGATCGCTCCGGGGGTGATCGAATTGCCGAGCCACAGCCAGATGCCGATGCCGAAGACCGCGGCGAGCAGCAGCACGTTGAGGCCGTAGATCGCAATGTTGAGGATCGTCGCCAGCCGCATCTGCACGTAGACAGTGGGGAGGAATTCCTCCATCGCCTCACGCACATAGCTCTCTTCGCGCTTGGAGTGCGAGAAGAGCTTCACCGTCGAGATATTGGAGTAGCCGTCAACGATGCGCCCGGTCATGGTCGAGCGCGCGTCAGCCTGCCTGGACGCGATATCGGCCAACCGCGGAATGAAATAGCGCAGCATGCCGATATAGGCCGCGAGCCAGAGGACGAACGGCACGGCCAGCCGCCAATCGTTCATCGCAGCCAGCACCACGGCGCCCACGAAATAGAACACGACGTAGTTGAGCACGTCGAACAGCTTCATCGCCGTATCGCGGATGGCGAGTGCTGTCTGCATCAGCTTGGTGGCAATGCGGCCGGCAAACTCGTCCTGGAAATAGGCCATGGACTGGCGCAGGATGTAGCGGTGCATCATCCAGCGGATGCGCTGCGGCAGGTTGCCGAGCAAGGTCTGGTTGATGATCATCGACTGCAGCGCGATGACGGCCGGCAGCGCGATGAGCACGAAGACCCCCATCAGCGCCAGCCGCAGGCCCTCATCGTGCAGGAAGGTTTCGCGGTTGGCCTTCGACAGCCAATCGACCACATTGCCGAGGAATCCGAACAGGGTCACTTCGCTGAGCGCGATCGCAGCCGTCATCACTGCCATCAGCGCCAGCCAGCGCTTCGAGCCCTTTACGTAGTGCAAGCAAAACGCCAGCATGCCCCGCGGCGGCAGGGTAGGATCGGCGGACGGATACGAATCGAGGCGGCGTTCAAACCAGCGCAACATAGGACACCTGATGGGGCTATTAGAGAGACGCTATCCGGACGCGAAGAATATTTGCAGCTTGGATGGCGTGCCGGCGAACCATAGTATGCGCTCCCAATGCTGCCCAAATTGGCAGAAAAGATGGCCAAACGTGGTCGCCAGTTCGGCAGAATACACCAACCGCACGAATTGACTGTTACCTGCTCGCCACATCTCAATTAAGACTTGCCGGCCTGTTTTTGGAGTCCCCCTGATGTCTGCCGATACGGACCGTACGATTTTTCTCAAAGACTATACGCCGAGCGCCTATGCCATCGAGGCGGTATCGCTGGACGTCAGGATCGCGCCGGAGCGGAGCAAAATCACCGCCCAACTCACCGTGGTGCCGCGCGAGGGCACGGCGCCCGGGACGCCGCTGGTGCTCGATGGCGAAGAGCTGACGCTGACCTCGATTGCCATCGACGGCCTGCCGCTGGTGATGAGTGCCTATGAGGCGTCTCCATCGGGGCTGACCATCATCGAGCCGCCGCTGCGCCGCTTTGTGCTCGAAACCGAGGTGGTGGTCGAGCCGGAGAAGAACACCCGTCTCATGGGGCTCTATCGCTCCAACGGCACCTGGTGCACGCAGTGCGAATCCGAAGGGTTTCGACGCATCACCTATTTCCTCGACCGGCCGGATATCCTTTCCACCTACAAGGTGACGATCACCGCCGACAAGACGCTGGCCCCGGTGCTGCTCTCCAACGGCAATCTGGTCGCCAAGGGCGATGCCGGCGACAATCAGCACTACGCCGTGTGGGAGGATCCGCATCCCAAGCCGGCCTACCTGTTCGCCATGGTGGCCGGCGACCTCGGTTCGATCCACGACAGTTTTACGACCGCCTCGGGCCGCAAGGTCGACCTCGGGATTTTCTGCGCCCATGGCAAGGAAGACGAGTGCCTCTACGCAATGGATTCGCTGAAGCGCTCGATGGCGTGGGACGAACGCCGCTTCGGGCGCGAGTACGACCTCGACGTCTTCAACATCGTCGCCGTCAGCGATTTCAATTTTGGCGCAATGGAGAACAAGGGCCTCAACATCTTCAACGACAAGCTGGTGTTCGCAAAACCCGAGAGCGCCACGGACAATGATTTCGCCAATGTGGAGCGCGTCATCGCGCATGAGTATTTCCACAATTGGACAGGTAACAGAATCACTTGCCGCGACTGGTTCCAGCTCTGCCTCAAGGAGGGACTGACGGTTTATCGCGACCAGGAATTCACCTCGGACGAGCGCTCGCGGCCGGTGAAGCGCATCGATGACGTGCGCACCTTGCGTGCGGCGCAGTTCCCCGAGGATGGCGGCCCCCTCGCCCACCCGGCCCGGCCCGACCATTACAAGGAGATCAACAACTTCTATACGACCACGGTCTACGAGAAGGGCGCCGAGATCGTCCGCATGCTGGCGACGCTGTTGGGCGAAGCCGGCTTCCGCAAGGGCATGGACCTCTATTTCGAGCGCCATGACGGCCAGGCGGCGACGATCGAGCAGTTCCTGCAGGTCTTTGCCGATGCCAACCAGATCGATCTCAGCCACTTCAGCAAGTGGTACGATCAGGCGGGCACGCCGGTGGTGACCGTCTCGGACAATTTTGACGAAGCCAGCCAGACCTATACGCTGAACCTATCCCAGAAAACCGAGCCGACGCCCGGCCAGCCGGACAAGCAAGCCATGGTGCTGCCGATCAAGTTCGGGCTCCTCGGCCCGAACGGCGCGCCGATGGGCTGGAGCAAGGTTTCCGGCGGCGACATCAGCAACGACATGATCGTGCTCGACACCGATAGCGTCACGCTGCGCTTCGAGGGCGTGCCGAACCGGCCGGTGCCGTCGCTGTTCCGCGAGTTTTCCGCCCCGGTGAAGATCAAGTCCAACGCGACGCAGCAGGATCAACTGTTTCTCGCGCGGCACGACAGCGATCCGTTCAATCGCTGGCAGGCGCTGCAGGATATCTCGCTCGCGCTGATTGTCGCCGCCGTCGGGGGGCATCACTGGACCGAAGGCTCGATTGCGGCGCTGGCCAAGGCCTTCGAGGACACGGTGACCCACCAAGGGCTCGACGACGCCTTTAAAGCGCACGCAATGAGCATCCCGAGCGAACTCGAAATCGCCCGCACCATCGGCAAGGACGTCGATCCCGAGCGCATCCATCAGATCCGCGATGACTTTGTCCGCGACCTCGTCGCCAAGGCCGGAACAACGCTGCGCGCTGTCTATAACGGCATCCAGGTCAGCGAAGCTTATTCGCCCGATGCGAAGCAAGCGGGGCTCCGGGCGCTGCGCACGGCAGTGCTCGGCCTGTTGGTGCGGGGCAAGGCGCCGGGCGCAGCCGAACTTGCTGGTGGACAGTACCGGCAGGCGACCAACATGACCGACCGCTTTGCCGCGCTCGCGGCAATCGTGGCGTCGTGGACGGCGGAGGCCGAGGCGCTGCTCGGCGATTTCCGCACCATGTACACCGCCGATCCGCTGGTGCTCGACAAGTGGTTGTCGCTCAATGCAAGCGCGCCCGACGAGGGTGTAGTGGACCGGCTCAAGGCGATCCTTGCCGACCCCGGCTTCCCCCGGAACAACCCCAACCGGCTGCGGGCGCTCGTGGGAGCTTTCGCCATGGGCAATGCGGTGCAGTTCGCCCGCCCGGACGGCGCCGGCTTCCGTTTCGTGACCGAATTCTGCCGCGGCGTCGACAGCCGCAATCCGCAGGTTGCGTCGCGCGTGCTGACCGCGTTCCGCATCTGGCCGAGCTTTGAACCGAAGCGCCGCCAGGAAGCCGAATCAGCGCTCAAGACGCTGCAGAGCGGGGGCGGCCTGTCGCGAAACCTGAGCGATATACTGGGCCGGGTTTTGGCTGGTTAAGGAAAGCTTACCGCTAGAAATATTTTCTAACCGGTTAAGTGATTCACCCGATTCATGAATTTTGGCGCGCCTCCGGGAGCGCCAAAATCGCTCTGGACAGTCACGCGGCAAGCGATTCAAAGTTCCGCCACAGGGCAAATCGGGCGGGGCAATTTCCCCATAAAATCAGTGGAGAATTTCATGCGGTCGACGGAGACATCCGGCGTCGGGGCTAACGGATTCGGCACGACAAAAATCGCAGTAGAAGCTAAAATTTCGACACTCTCCACCATCACCGCACCAGCGCGGCCGCTCTTCCGCAAGATATCCTCCGTCACCGTTGCCGTCACGCTGTGCGCCTTGCTAACGGTGGCACTGTTCATGATCGTCGATGCCGCCCGTACGTTCGAGGAGGCGCGGGTACGCCTCAACCTCATCAGTCGATCGCTGGCCGGCGACCTGGGGTCGATGAAGGCCACCGAGGCCGGTTCCGCTCTTCTGCGTGCCGTGCCCGCCTACGATCCGCACCTCATCGCGTCGCTGCGCGACCACAGTGGACGCGTTATCGCAGCGAACGATGCGGCCGTGACGGACAGCATGGCAACGGTGGTCGAGTCCACACCGCTGGGAAGCCTCACCCTGCGATATAGCACCGTCGACCTGTTCGCGGGTGTCTTGCTGCGCGGTCTTGCCGCCTTCGGCGCGGCACTGCTGCTCATCGCCGTCGTCGTCCAGCGCTGCGTGGGCCTGCACGACGCCATCGGCCAGCGCCGTTTTCGCGATATTGTCGCGACGGTCCCATTCGGCATGGCCTACTGGAACGACCGTGGCGAACTGCTGCACTGCAACGAGCAATACAGGGACCGGCTGCAAATGGATGCGGGCGACCGCCGCCCTGCCCTGAAATATCGCACCGCCATCAAACACCTGGCGCAAGGCGGCTTCACGCAGGTGATCAGCGACACCAAGGCCGGCCGCAACCTGGAACTGCGCCGCGACGATGGATCATGCCTGTTGGTCGACGAGCGGCCGCTACCCGAAGGCGGTTTCCTGACTCTCATTACCGATGTCACCGAGC
>JAQGKB010000131.1 GCA_028290345.1 Hyphomicrobiales bacterium
ACGACCTGATCGTTGATAAGGAAAAGGTGCTCTACGCCATCTTGCAGGTTGGCGGCTTCCTGGGGCTTGGCGGGTTCCTGATCGCCGTCCCCTACAATTCCTTGAACATCAGCCCTGACGGCAAGAAGATCGTGCTGACACAGGGCGGTTCGAAAGCGGAGCTGCAGAAAACGCCCGAATTCAAATATCCACCAAACCAGTAAGCTGGCTGGGTCAGGCCGTCGAGGCGATGGACTGCCTCGGCGGCGAGGGACCTCCTCACGATTATCGCATTGGACGCTGCATCATTGCGCCGGCGGCGTGACATTCCTGCAGAAAGCAACGATTGCCGCGGGACGGCTCTGGACCGGCTCGGTGGGCTGAAGGAAGCACTCCTTGCTGACCTTTGCCTGATCCGCAGCTGACAAATTCTGCATGAATTGCTGGTTCTGTTCTTTAGTCGTCCCAGCGTTGGAAATATCGACGCCCAATTCCTTCATGCCGGTGGCTTGCTGGGCATTCGTCCCTGCCACAGCCAAGGTCAGGGTTACGCCGGCAACCGCAAGAACTTTGAGCAAGTTCATGGTGGTCTCCCTTTACTAACCTGCGAGGCAGCATTTGTACGTTCCTGCTTGCGAGCAAGCGTTGACGATTGTCAGCCGGCGGTCGTGAAGCGGCGCGAGCACCGCCCCAGCTGGCGGGTTTTGTCCGCTAACGTACGCAGTCTGGACTCGAATGCTGCCATGTTCAAAAGGTATGTTGCTTGCATCCGCAACGCAGGCTCCAGCCTGTGGTCGGAAGGGCGCGGAGCCCGATGGCAGGCCGAGTGGGCCGTGCGCAGCCGGCATGCCATTCCTGACATTGCGATAGCAAATGTCCCCGCATTTTGGGAAGCGAGAGGCGTTCGCCAACACATAGCGCAGGGTTCGCGGGGCGCGGACGCAATATGTCTTGTCACGCCCACGTGAAAAATCAGACTGAAACGCCTTGATCTTTGAAGGAGATCAGGATGGCAAGCGTCAGAGAATGTCGCCGGCAGGCGGCGGAATGCAAGAGAGCCAGCAAGGCGACCGGGCAAGCCAATGTTCGGGCAATAACGTTGAGCATGGCAAAAAGCTGGACCGCCCTCGCCAATCAATTGGAACGCCTGGAAGAAGCCGACCCCGCCGAGGCCACTTGGCTTGGGCGCGCCAGATAGACGCGCGCGGCCGCAGGAGCAGGAGGCCCGGTTTGCAACTCATACAGATGCCGGTGCAATTGACGAACAACGCAGGCGAGAAATTTCCCGCCGCGCACCCCCTACGCCGCTATGCGGCCACGAAAGCGATCGCTGTCGGGGTGCCGGTGGCAATGGGTGCGCCGAACGGGGTGAGGGCGCCGGAAGCCGCATCGTAGCGGAAGAGCGCAACCTGATCGTTGTCCTGATTTGCGACGGCAAGGTACTTTCCGCTCGGATCGAAGGCGAAATCGCGGGGGGTCTTGCCGCCCGCCGGCGTTGCCTCGGCGCGCGTCGTCAGGCCGGTTGCGGGATCAATGTCGAAGCGGGCGATGGTATCCTCGCCGCGATTGCCGACGAAGAGGCGCTTGCCGCTCGGAGCGATCTTGATCGCCGAGCAATGGCTATGGCCGAGCGCCGCGGCCGGCACGGTCGCCTCGACGCCCAGCAGCTTGAAACTGCCGGCCCTTGCATCGAAGGCGAGGCTGGCCACGGTGGAAGCCATCTCGTTTACCGCGTAGGCGAAGGGCAGCGTGGGATGGAAGGCGAAATGGCGCGGGCCGGAGCCCGGCGGCATCGCCAGTTCGCCATGCGGCGTGAGGCCGCCGGTTGCGGTATCAAAGGCATAGATCACCAGCTTGTCGAGGCCGAGATCGGCGACGACGACGAAGCGGTTGTCCGGTGTCCACCGGACGCAGTGGGCGTGGGAGCGGTCCTGCCGCACCGGGTCAGTGCCCTTGCCGGCATGCGAAACTTCCGCCACCGGCGGTCCGAGCTCGCCATCGGCCGCCATTGGATAGACCACGACCGCGCGGTTAGGCCAGGCCGTTGTGGGGCCGACGCTGTAGTTGACGCTGGCGACATAGCGGCTGGCCGCATCAAAGCTCAGATGCGCCGCGATGTCGCCGCGCGTCGGCTGCTTGTCGATATAGCTCAGGTTGCCCGTTTCTCGATCGATGGCATAGGCGGTGATGGTGCCCTCGTTCCAGCCCAGCACCTCGCTCGTGGCGCAGAGGGTCTTGCCGTCGGCGGTGGTGGCAAGGAAGGTCGGATTATCGATGCCCTCGGTAACGCCGAGCGCTTCCACGGCGCCAGTCTCGTCATCGATACGGAAGGCAGCGATGCCCTTGCCATTGGCTTTGGCGAAATAGGGCAAAGCGCGGTTGCAGGAACCGACAAACAGCAGGGACTTGGACATCAGAAAATCTCCTAAATCGTCGTGCGTAGATGCGGTTCTCGCCCGTAGAGCGAGACCAGAAGGATGATGATGGCGCCAAGCGCCGCCTGCACCATCGAGGGCTGCAGGCCGAGCCCGATCAGTAGCGTATTGATTTCGGTGAGCGCCACCGCGCCGGCCAGCGTGCCGACGTAGGAGCCGCGCCCGCCGATGAGCGAGGTGCCCCCGATCACCACCGCCGCTATGGTCTGGAACAGGTAGGGCTGACCGACATCGCCATAGGCCGAGCCCGTGAAGCCGAGGAGCAGCACGCCGGCGATTGCCGCAAAGAAGGCGCTGAGCGCGAAGGTGACGATCCACATAGCAACCGGATTGATCAGCGCGAACGGCGCCGCCGTCGGGTTACCGCCCTGGGCATAGAGCTTGCGGCCATAGGGAGTGCGCGCCAGCACCAGGACCAGTGCCACGGCCATGACGATCAGCGCCGGGATCAGCCCCGGGACCGGAATTGGCCCTATGGAGCCGCCGATCGAGACGAAACTCGAGACGAACCCGGGCGCGCTGCCCGAAGGAAAGCCCTTGGTCCAGATCAGGACCAGGCCCTGCACTACCGTGCCGGTGCCGAGCGTCACGATCAGCGGATGGATCCTGAGGATCGAGGACAAGGCGCCGTTGACCGCTCCGATCAGCAGCGCCAGCACGGCGACGATCGCGGCCACCTCCCAAAACGGCAGGCCCTGCCCGGTGAGCTGGGCGGCGACGACATTGGCAAAGCCGATGACGAACGGGATCGAAAGATCGATGCCGCCGAGCAGGATCACCAGCGTCTGCCCGGTCGAGGCGACGGCGAGGAGCGCCGCCAGCACCAGCATGGCGCGTATGGAGAACGGGCTGGAATAGCCCGGGATCAGCAGCGTGCCCAACAGGTGCAGCAGGACCGCAATGAGGATAGCGCCGAGCAGAGGGTGCTTCTTCAACAGTGTCAGCGCGGCGTTCATTTGCCGGTCCTCGCGAAAAACCGCTCCTGCAGCGCCGTCGACGACACCGCGATAACCAGAACCGCGCCATAGGCAACTTGCAGCACGAAGGTCGAAACGTTGAAGAAGGTCAGCGCGCTCTGCAGCAGGAAGATATCGATGGCGCCGATCGCGGCCCCGATCAATCCGCCGCGCCCACCGGCAAGGCTGACGCCGCCCAGCGCCGTCGCCGAGATGGCGAGCAGCGTGTAATTGCCCCCCACATTGGGGTCGGCGGAACCGATCAACGCCGAGAGTGACAGGCTGGCGATGCCGCCGAAAATGCCGGTCAGCACATAGGACAGCAGCCGGACCACCGGCACATTGACCCCGGCGGTGAAGGCAGCCCGGTCATCGCTGCCGGTGGCCATCAACTGGTCGTAATAGGGCAGTTGCCGGATACCCAACCAGATCAGGAAAATCGCCAGCGGCGGTACGAAGGAGAAGCCTTGGCTGAAGGTCCGCAGCCAATCGGGAATAGTGCCGATCGGAGCCGGCACGATGGTGACGGTGAGGCCGGTGAGGATGAGGTAGGTGCCGAGCGTCGCGACGATCGGCTGGATGCGGACGTACGAAGCCAGCACGCCGTTGAAGAGGCCGATCGCGGCCCCCATCAGGATCGCCACCGGAATGACGATCCATGGATCGCTGAGGCCGAGCCCCCCGATCAGCGCCGCAATGATGATGGCGTTGACGAAACCCATCAGTGGCCCGATCGAGACGTCGATACCGCCGCGGCCGCTGAGGATGGCCGGTGTCGAAGCCAATGCCGCCCCGATCAGTGGCGCCGCAAGGCCGATCAGCGTGCCCCAGGCCCCGGGGGCAAAGCGCGCCGGGTTCAGCCAGACATTGAGCAGCAGCAAGATGACGAGCAGCACCAGGGCGAAGCCCGATCGCGACAACGTCCTTATCAGTCGTCCGGCCGTCATGCGGCCCTCCCGAACATTGCCGCGATGACGCGATCAGCGGTCTTGTCGGCGCCGGTGAGGCGAGCCGACATGTGTTGGTCGCGAAACACCAGCACCCGGTCGCAAAGCCCGATGGCTTCCTCGATTTCGCTGGAAAGCACCACCAGCGACAAGCCTTCATTGGCGAGTTCGCGGAACACGCGGTAGAGCACGCGGCGGGTTGCGATATCGACGCCCCGCGTCGGATCGTTGAGCAGCAGAACCTTCGGATCGCGCGCGAGCAGCCGGGCCAGCAGCACCTTTTGCTGGTTGCCGCCGGAAAGTCCGGTGATCGGCAGGTCCGGGCTCTGCGCCACGATCGACAACTGCTCCTTCAGCCGCTCATAGCGGGCGCGGCGGCTCTTCATACTGATGAAACCGGTGCGGAGATCCTTGCGCATCGAGGCGATGCCGAAATTATCGATCACCGACATGTTGGGGAAAATGCCCATGGTGCGGCGGTCGCGCGGCAGATAGGCGATGCCGCTGGCTGCCGCGTTGCGGAAGCTGGTAACCGGCTTGCCGCCCATCACCACGCGCCCTGTGGCCGGCGGATGGAGGCCTGCGAGGCATTCGAGGAAAAGGTCCTGCCCGTGCCCGTCGAGACCGGCGAGGCCGATGACATCGCCCGGCGCGATCGTTTCGTCGAACGGTGGCGCTGCAGCGGTAAGCGCGACGCCTTCGACCTTGAGGGTAGCTGCATCAGCCATTGACTGCCTCCACGACGCGCGCCGGCGCCATCAGCCCGAGCAGTTCCTCGGCGGTCGCCTCACCGCGCTCTAGCGTCTTCACCAGCTTGCCGCTGCGCAGGATCGACAGCCGATCCGAGAGGCGCAATACCTCGTCCATGCGATGCGAGATGAACAGAATGAGCGCACCGGCACGCGCGCGCCTTTCGACCTCGGTGAAAACCGCCTCGCGATCGGCATGGTCGAGCGCGGCTGTCGCTTCGTCAAGAATGAGAACGCGCGGATTGCGCACCAGAGCCCGCGCGATGACCACGAGCTGCTGCTGCGCCAGCGGCAAGGTTCCGGCCAGCGCATGCAGCGGCACCGGGGTCTTGGCGACGATCTTCAGCACGTCGGCAACCCGGGCCTCGCGCTCGCCGCGGGGGATAGCGCGGTTGAACAGCCGGTCCATGCCGAGCAATACGTTGTCGATGACATTGCGGTCGGGCGCGATCAGCACTTCCTGGAACACGGTGGC
>JAQGKB010000153.1 GCA_028290345.1 Hyphomicrobiales bacterium
GATCTGGGAATGCAACCCAATGCCTATCTCGTGCCGCAGTTGGCGGTGAGCTTCGATCCCTCGGGCCAAGCGACGGCGTTCCTCGTTGAGGGCGGCAAGGCGGTGAGCCATACGCTGACGACGAGCCAGAACAGCGGCCACAATTGGCTGGTATCAGCCGGGCTGTATGATGGCGCCAAGGTCGTGGTGGATGGGTTGCAAAAGATCTCCAACGGCTCGGCTGTGACCCCGGTCGAAGTGACGATCAACCAGAACGGGGTCGCCCAGACCGGGACCGCGACGCCGCCGGCCGGCGCCGCCCAGTCTTCTTCCTCCGGCAGCAATACGGGCGCCGGGCAGAGCTCGGCCACCCCGGCAGCCCAGCAAAAGCCAACCGCCGCCCCAGCCGGTCCGACGTCACCGGCTGGGGGGAAATAACATGAGCGACATCGCCGCACCTTCAGACCCGACTCGCCGCAGCCTTGCCAGTTTCTTCATCCGTCGCCCGATCTTCGCGTTCGTGCTGGCAATTGTGGCCGTGCTGGCGGGCGGGCTCGGCATCTCCGTGCTTCCGATCTCGCAATATCCCGTGATCGCCCCGACCACCGTCCGGGTGAACGCCAGCTATCCCGGAGCGAGTGCCGCCGCCGTGGAAACCTCGGTGACCGACACGATCGAGACTGGGATGACGGGGCTCGCCGGCCTGCTCTATATGCAATCGAATTCGTCGACCGGGTCTGCCAGCGTGACCCTGACATTTTCGAGCGGGGTCGATCCCAACTATGCGCAGGTGGAGGTGCAGAACAAGGTCGCCCTGGTGACACGCAAGCTCCCCACAGCCGTGCAGACGGCGGGGCTGACGGTGTCGCAATCGAGTTCAAGCATCCTGCTGATCGGCAATATCGTGTCGGAGGATGGGCGCTACAGCACCAATCAGCTGAACGACATCATGACCAATCAGATACAGACCCGTATCCAGCGCATCGACGGCGTCGGCGGCATCCAGGCGTTCGGCGCCGGCTACGCGATGCGGATCTGGCTCAACCCGACTTTGCTGGACAAATACCAGCTGACGCCCACCGACGTGATCACGGCGGTTCAGCAGCAGAACGTTGAGGTGTCGGTGGGTTCGGTCGGCGCGGCGCCAGAGGTGCAGGGCCAACAGTTCAACGCCGTCGTCACGGCGCAAAGTCAACTGCAGACGGCCGACCAGTTCAAGGCGATCATCCTCAAATCGGATGCAACTGGTGCCTCGGTCAGGCTGGACAACGTGGCGCGGGTGGAAATCGGCCTGACTTCCTACGGCCAGAGCTCCACCTTCAATGGTCACCCCGCCGCCGGATTCGGCGTGCAGCTCGCCAGTGGAGCCAATGAGGTGACCACCGCCAATGCGGTGCATGCCGTACTCGACAGCCTCGCCAACACGCTACCGCCGAACGTGGTGGTCGCCTATTCCTACGAGACCACGCCTTTTGTTGTGCAATCGATCCAGAAAGTGGTCGAGACGCTGGTCGAGGCCATTGTGCTGGTGTTTGTCGTTCTGCTGCTGTTTCTGCAGAATTTCCGCGCCACGCTCATTCCGATGATATCCATCCCGGTAGTGCTGCTCGGCACGTTCGGCATACTGGCCTTGCTCGGGTTCTCGATCAACATGCTGACCATGTTCGCCATGGTCCTGGCCATCGGCCTGCTGGTGGACGATACCATCGTGGTGGTGGAGAACGTCGAGCGGATCATGACCGAGGAGGGCCTGTCGCCGCGGGAGGCTACCGAGAAATCGATGCAGGAGATCACCGGAGCGCTGATCGGGGTGGCGCTGGTGCTCACGGCAGTGTTCATTCCGATGGCCTTCTTTGGCGGCTCGGTGGGTGTCATCTACCGACAGTTTTCAGTCACCATCGTTTCGGCCATGGCGCTTTCGGTGCTGGTCGCGATCGTGCTGACGCCGGCGCTGTGCGCGACGATGCTGAAGCCGACGCGCCGCGAGCAGGGGCATGCGAAATGGTTCGGTTGGTTCAACCGCGGCGTGCGGGGCGGCACCAAACATTATACTGGCGCGGTGGGCTATCTGATCGGCCGGCCGCTGCGGGTTCTGGTCGTGTTCGCGGCGATCAGCGGCGTCGCCTACCTGCTCTATACCGCGCTGCCGAGTTCGTTCGTTCCGTCGGAAGACCAGGGCGTGCTCTTGACGCAGATCCAGCTGCCCAACGGGGCCAAAGCGGCGCGGACCCAGGCCGTGGCCGACCAAGTCGAGAGCTACTTCCTGAATAACGAGAAGGACGCGGTGCAGAGCGTGTTCACCACGATCGGCTTCGGTTTTGGGGGCGGCGGCGAGAACAACGCGATGGCCTTCGTGCGCCTCAAGGACTATGCGCAGCGACAAGGCCCGCAGGTCTCAGCGGCGGCGGTCGCGGGAAGGGCCACCGCCTTTTTCCAGCGCATACGCGATGCGCAAGTGTTCGCGCTGGCCCCGCCCGCGATCCAGGGGCTGGGCCAGGCGAACGGCTTCGACATGTTCCTTGAGGATACCGGCAATCAGGGTCGAAACGCGCTGAACACGGCCAGCAACCAGCTGGTGCCGATGGCAAACAGCAGCGGGGTGGTCAACAATGTCAGAGGCAATGCGGGAGCCACGCAGAGCCAGCTGCAGATCAACGTTGATGGGGAGAAGGCCGGCGTTCTCGGCGTCCCCCTCAGCGACGTCAATGCCCTGCTGGGCACCGTGTTCGGTGGCACCAACGTCAACGACTTCACATATAACGGGCAAATCCGCCCGGTCTATGTGCAGGGCGATGCCCCGTACCGGATGCAGCCGCAGGACATCAACAGCTGGTATGCACGCAATAGCACCGGGGAAATGGTACCATTTTCGGCTTTCGCCACCACCCAGTGGATGCAAGGCGCGCCTAGCCTGGCGCGGTTCAACGGCATCCCGGCGATCGAGATCCAGGGTTCGCCCATCAACGGGGTCAGTTCGGGGGTTGCCATGAACGCGATGGAAAAGCTGGTCGCGCAGCTGCCGGGAGGCTACGGCCTCGACTGGGCGGGGCTCTCGTACCAGGAGGTTCTTTCCGGCTCGCAGGCGCCCGAGCTCTATGCCGTCTCGCTGCTCGTGGTCTTCCTCTGCCTTGCGGCGCTCTACGAAAGCTGGTCGATCCCGTTCTCCGTCATCCTGGCGGTGCCGGTGGGCGTCTTCGGGGCGCTGCTCGGGGCCAAACTGGCGGGGCAATCCGACGATGTCTACTTCCAGGTCGGCCTGCTGACCACCGTGGGCCTGGCCGCCAAGAACGCAATCCTGCTGGTCGAATTCGCCAAGGACCTGCAGGCCCAAGGCATGAGCCCGCGCGAGGCCATAGTGGCGGCGGCGCGGATCAGGATCCGGCCGATCGTGATGACGTCACTGGCGTTCATATTGGGTGTGCTGCCGTTGACGGTGGCGACGGGGGCGGGATCGGGTGCGCAGCACGCAATCGGCTTTTCGGTGCTGGGCGGCATGACTGCCGCCACAGCGCTGGGCATCTTCTTCATCCCGAGCTTTTTCGTGCTGGTCCGCGGCGGCTGGCGGAAGAAGCCTCCAACTCCGACGACCGGTGAAACCAGGCTCGAGCAGCCAAGCTTGTAAGCCGCGGCGGGGGGCCGAAGCGGACCGCTGTCGAGGTATCCGTTCAGGACCTGGTCCCCGTTGCGGGGATCATGTC
>JAQGKB010000359.1 GCA_028290345.1 Hyphomicrobiales bacterium
GCGTCAATCCGGCGCTGACGGCGACCGCTGCCAGCACCAGATCGGGCCGGAAATTGTTCTTGGCGTTGAGCATGTAGATGCCCAGTCCCTTGGTGGCCCCGGCATATTCGGCAAAGATGGCGCCCACCACCGCATAGGTGATCGAAATCCTGAGGCCCGCGAAGAAATAGGGCAGGGCGGATGGCAATCGCGCCATCAGGAACACCCGCCAGCTGGGCGCCCCCATCGAACGCAGCAGCAGCTGGATGTCGTCGTCGGTCGCCTCGTAGCCTTCAACCAGCGCCACCAGCATCGGGAAGAAAGTGACGAGCGCGACCAGCAGGATTTTCGGCGTCAGCCCGAAGCCGAACCAGAGTACCACCAACGGAGCGATGGCCACCAGC
Source organism: Hyphomicrobiales bacterium (assembly GCA_028290345.1). Lineage (GTDB taxonomy): Bacteria > Pseudomonadota > Alphaproteobacteria > Rhizobiales > Devosiaceae > JAQGKB01. The sequence goes on from JAQGKB010000359.1 coordinate 384, forward strand.
GGCAGCGTCTGGCTGATAATGAAGAGTGGAAACAGCGCGCGCCGCAGCGGCCGGAAAAAATCTACCAGAACTGAGAGGACGAATGCGGCGGCAAGCGAACAGGCGAAGCCGAGCACAGTGGCGCTGAGCGTCGGGATGGCATTGTCGAACAATGCACCGCGATGCTCGACGGCCTGCGTCAGGACACGCAAGGGTCCGGGCAGCGTTGTCGGTTTGATGCCCGAAAGGTTAGCATAGAACTCCCACGCCACTAGAAGGGCGCCGATCGAGATCAGAGCGGGCCAGGAGCGGATTATTGCGGAAAAAGACGATCGCGCCATGCACCGGCACCTCACGCCAAACACTCGGGGGGCGGGAATGGCCTCAGGCGGCGCTGGGGCTATTGGCCGAAACCGTGACGTCGAGGGTAATATGGCCCGCCGGTGGCCCGAAGCGGGTGAACGATTCCCCGATGGCACCGAACACCACCGCCGCATCGCCGCGCAATTTGGTGCAAAAGTGCTTGGAGTGGTCGAAAACGCCCGACCGCTTCAGGAAATCGATGCAGCCGTAGATTTCATCCATGTGATCGTCGGTACCCATCACATAGAGCGAAAATTGCGCGGCAACCGGCTGGCCGGATTTCGCCGTCTCGCTGATCGCAGCGAGCGCCGCGGCTTTCCGCTCATCGAGCGGAATTCGGGGTCCGCCAAGGCTGGGCGAAACGCAAATCGGATCGTCCGGCTCGCCCGGGCAGCCGCGCGAAATCGTCGCGTGCAGCACGCAGTGCTTGCCGCTCGCGCTAGCCGCGACGAACAGGTCACGCATCGCCGGGAACAGGACTTCCGGCGGGCCGACCAGCAGCGTCGAGATATCGTCGGTTTCGATCCTGAGCTTTTCGCGATAGAGGCCGAGTGCGCCCAATGCGCCGGTGATGACGCCAACGAAATCGTCGGTCATCGGATATAGGGAAATTTGTGCGCCAGAAAACATTAGCCCGCCTCGCTCCGCTGGTATTACCCAGATCAGCTTCTAGGGTCTGGAGGCTTGCCGCCCCCGTCTCAGCCCCGACCGTACGGAGCACCCCTGTGGATGTGCGGCCTTAAAGCACCTTCGCCGACGCTTTGCAAGTGCGCTGCGACCATCGGGTGGGTGGCGGCCGCGTGCCGCTACAGATATGGGGGAGGGCCCAAGTTTGTCGATGAGGTGTGCCGGTGCCGGTGTTCGAAGATACCTTTCGCGCCCAGCTGGCGGATTTGTTCCGGTGGCGGCGCGACGTGCGCAACTTCCGCCCCGATCCGGTGCCGGAAAGCCTGCTGATCGAATTGCTCCGCCTCGCTGACCTCGCGCCGTCGGTGGGGCTCAGCCAGCCGTGGCGGTTTGTCATTGTCGACGATCCCGCGCGTCGGGCCGCAGTCCGAGCCAGCTTCGAAACCTGCAATGCCGAGGCTCTTGCCAGCCAGGCAACCGATCGCGCGGGCCTCTATGCCAAACTCAAGCTCGCGGGCCTAAGTGAAGCACCTTGCCACCTCGCGGCCTTTGCCGAGCCCGATCCCGAACAGGGGCATGGCCTGGGCCGGCGGACCATGCCGGAGACCAGTCTCTATTCGGCGGTGATGGCCGTCCATACGCTGTGGTTGGCTGCATGCGCCGTCGGCGTGGGCCTGGGCTGGGTATCGATCCTCGATCCGGACGTGGTGCGGGCGGCGTTGGACGTGCCGCAGCACTGGACGTTCCTCGGCTATTTCTGCCTTGGCTATCCGCAGGTCCAGGCCGATCGGCCGGAGCTGGAACGCCTTGGATGGGAACATCGCCGGCCGCTCGAAGACCGCCTTATCCGTCGATAAAGCGCCTTACGAAGCCTCGTCCGGCGGCGCGGTCGCCGCGCGCTTGCGCAACATGCCCGGCCCGACGCCGAATTCGGCGCGGAAGCTCTGGCTGAAGTGCGATACGCTGAGATAGCCGATGCTGGCCGCCACGTCGGCAACGCTTTGGCCGCTCGTCTGCAGCAACTGGCGGGCGTGCTGCAGCCGTCGGCGCTTCACATATTGCCAGATGGTGTGGCCCGTCGCGGCCCGAAACAATTGCGTCAGATGTGGCAGGCTGCGCCCGGATTGCCGCGCGACCTCCACCAGCGATAGATCCGTCAGGAGGTTTTCATCGATATAGGCGCGCGCACGACGGATGCGCTGGTCGCCGGAGTTGGCCGGTTGGCGCTCGCCCGCGGGGTCCCCTTCGGTGTGATCCTTTACGATCAGCGACAGTAAACTCGTGGCCAGCGCATCGATGTAAACCTGTCGCCTGGTGCCGAGGCGCGCTTGTTCCTGGCATAGCTCGATCGCCAGCGCGGCCAACAGCGGCGCCCGCGCAATATGCACCGGCGGAAGTTTCAGCGGCCCTGCAATTCGTGGATCGAAGACGCGGGCCGCCGCCTCCAGCGCACTCGGGGCGATCCAGGCCGCCACCGCTTCCATCTCGCCGAATTGCAGCTCGATTGGCGCGTTGGCCGGCAAAAGCGCAACATCGCCGCGGCGCATCGTTCGGCGCGCCTTGCGCCCGCCGACAAAAATCTGCGCGCTGAGCGGCTTGGTCGGCACCAACAGCGACACGGCATTAAGGGCCGGCCGGCTGAGTCGCACGGGTCCCTGGCTGACGTGTTTCAGAAGAATTGGAGGCGGGGCACCCGGGCCGATGGGCACGTTGATGGTCCGCAGATAATCTTCAAGTTCCATTACATGCCCGGATCGTGCCTTTTAATTCGCCGTCACTGCCACTGGCCGCAAGGGTTTCGAAGCCAACTGCGGAATCCGCTGAAAACATTCCGCGAAATTCGAATTGTCGCTCCAAAGACCCGATGCTATCCATCTGCCATTCACGACTTTATCGCTTGAACCCACGAACGGATACTGCGAGGGCGCATGTTCTTTCGGCATCGTTTCCTACTGGTATATTTTGAGGCTTCCGATGTCGATGAAACGCTCGCGCTTGATGCTTTTGGCTGCAGTTTTTCTATCGTCGACTGCCGTTCATGCGGCAGGGTTTGATCAAAAAAGCGCGCCGTCCGTTCCAATCAACACAGCATCCCGCATGGAAGTTGCAGCCAATGTCGGCGCAACTAGTGCCGCCAGCCAGGCTGCGCCTATGCAGGCTACGATCACTGTTGCACAGGCGAAGAATATTGTCCTGGCACTAGGGTATTCGGCAGTCGGACAGACAAAGCTGCAGGGTACGAACATTCTTGTTCTGGCCAAGAAGGGCAGCGCGGTCTTCGTCGTGGCGATCGACGCCCGCACCGCGCAATTCGTTGGCGAAAAGCCTTATGCCAGCAGCCCCGCGCCGGCCGGTACCCCGCCGGCGAAACCCAGGCCGAACGTCACGACCAACAGCAACAACGTGACGACCACCACCACGATCGTCAACAATGCTGCCGCCGCAAAGCCCCGGGCGCTTACTGGAGCGGTCCGTCCGCGGCCGCGCGTCGCGCAACATCGCGCCCCGCCGAAGTTCCATCCCTCCTACCGGCCCGGGCATTCGCGCCCGGCGGCTTACCGGCCTAATACCCGTCCGCATGCTCTCCAGCGCCGGGCGCTTCACAACATCAACGGACCGCGGAATCATCCCTCGGCATTCAATCCGGTCCTCGGGCCGGTGTTTTTCGATCCCACGCAGGGGTCCTATATCATCGACCCGATACTCGGCCCGATCGCGCTTGATCAGGATTTGCTCAATACGGCGCTGCTGGTGCAAAACGGGCTGCTCGATCCATCGGTGCTCGGACCCAATTATGCGCTGCAGACCGGCTACCAGCTGGGTCTGCAGGATGGGCTGAACCAGTCGGCACTGAACTCACTGCCGCAGCCGGTCCTTTTCGACCCGACGCAGGGACCGGTGTTCCAGGATCCGGTGACCGGTGCGCCGGTGGTTTACGGGCCGCCAAGTGCCGTGGGCGGCGCTCCGACGCCAATGCCCTATGTCGACCCGCAGCAGCAGCAGGCGATGCAGCAGTTTGCCAATAGCTTCGGCGTCACCGGCATCGGCAATACCCCGACACCCGAGCAGCAGCAGGCGCTGCAGAACTTCGGCAACTCGTTCACCGTGGGCAATACGCCTTCGCCTGCCGATCAGGCGGCGATGCAGCAATTGGCCAATAGCTTCGGCGTCACCGGAATCGGCAACACGCCGACGCCCGAACAGCAGCAGGCGCTGCAATCGGTCGCCAACAGTTTCAACGTCTCGGCCGACCCGGCTACCCTGCGCAACACTGGCGTCAATGACGCCGTGGCGGCCAACCCTGCCGCGGTCAATCCCCAGGCGCTCGCAGCGCGCGTCGCGGCCGACCCTGCAGCCGTCGACCCGAACGCCGTGGCGGCAGTGGCCCTCGCGCAGCCCAACGCGCTTTCGCCGCAGGCGCTGAACCAGGCCATCCAGGCCAATCCGAGTGCCACCGATCCGGCCGTGCTGCCTGCCGTGGCGGCGCAGGCCCCTACCGCACTGGATCCTAACTCCATGCTGTCCGTGGCGGCGGCCAATCCTGGGCAGGTCGACAGCCAGGTGCTGAACAATGCCATCCAGCAGGCACCCGCCGCGGTCGATCCGGCCCTGCTCAATGCAGCGGAATACAATTCCCCCACGCCGGTGGTCGACGCCAACGCAATGGCTCAGGTCGCGGCCGCCCATCCGGGCGAGGTGGATAAGAATAACTTCAATTACGCCGTCTACAACGATCCGAAGGGTGTCGATCCCAATCTGCTGAATGCGGCTGAGCGGGCCGACCCGGGCCTTATCTCTGCCGGCGCCCTCGCCGATGTGGCAAAGGCCCAGCCCGGCACGATCGATCCGGTGGTGTTCAACCAAGCCGTCCAGGCCAATCCGGGGGATCTCACGCCGGCCGCGTTGCGCGACGCCGCGCTCGCCAACCCCGGCCTCGTCACGCCGAACTCGCTCGACGCCGTGTCGCAGCAGTACCCGGATTTCAACCCAAGCGGCATAACGCCGGCCGACCCCAGCGTGCAGGCAAATGTGGACGCGCAGCCGGCGGCGAACCGCCCCGATACGCCGGCCCAGGTGGACACCGCCACGCCGTTCATGTCGTTCTCGAGTGATCCGGCGGCGAATACCGCTGGGGCGACACCGCCCGACACGCCGGCCCCGCAGGATGCGGCCACGCCTTTTATGAAGTTTTCAAGCGATCCTGCCGCCAACCCTGCCGATGCAACAGCGGCCGCCGGGGCTCCCACGGATACGCAGAACGCGCCCGGCGTCAACATCAACGACCCGCAGTTCAGTGACACCGGGCTCAGCGCAACTACTCCGGGCGCAAACGCTACGCCCACAGATCCGAATGCACCCGCCCCTGCCGACAATGCCAACGCCTTCCAGCACGGCCCCCCAATCGAGATCACTACCTCCGCGGGCCCCGATGCCACCCAAGCGGGACCAGGCAATGGCAACCAGAATACTGGCGCCGAGGCCACGCAGGCCATCGATGCCGGCGCCGAGGCAACGCAAGCCATTGATGCCGAGGCCGCGGACAACGGCAATGCGGTCAACAATAACAGTAACCCTGTCGATAACGGTAATGCCGTCGACAACAACGGCCCCCCAGTCGACAACGCCCAACCAGTCGACAACGGCAATGCTCCAACGGGCTGCGATGCCGATCCCGCGGCCTGTGCGCCAGTTGACAACGGCGGCGACCCGCCCGTTACCGACAACTCGACCAGCTCCGACAATGGCGGTGGCGGCGATAACGGCGGCGGCGGCGGCGATAACGGCGGTGGCGGCGACAGCGGTGGCGGCGGTGACAGCGGCGGCGGCGATAGTGGCGGCGGCGATAGTGGTGGCGGTGACGGCGGTTGATCGCCGATCCACCGAACGAAGCGAATTGATAACCGAGAGGACTAGGATTCAAATGAATTTCAAAGTGTTGATGCTTGGCGCACTCGCCGTCCCGTTCCTGGCGAGCCCAAGCGTGGCGGGTACGTCTGCGGCTGTGTGGAATGGCGAGGCAGCTCAGCTGTTGCTGGTAGATGAGCACGAACATCACGAGCAGCGTCGCCAACCTCCCCGCATTGAGTACATCAATGCCAGGCAGGCTGCGGCAATCGCCAAGGGCAAGGGTTTCCAGGTCCTCAACGTCCAAAATCGCGGCGAGTTCTTCCTCGTCCAGGCCCGGCGCAATGGCCAGCTCTTCACCGTCACGATCAGCGAAGAGGGACGCTTCCTCTCGGCCAAGCCCGTCCGCCGTGGGCGTGATCACGACGATTATTGAGGTTCGCCAAACGGCACCTACCTCATATGCTCTGGCGCGAGCCTTCCGGTTTGGACAGCTCGCGCCTAAATTAATTGCGCCGTCGAGCTCAACTAGGGAAAATATCCGGCGTCGCCCCTTGAAGCGCTGAAGCTACTTACCCATGTCGAAAGTACCGGTCCCATGGGCGCGGGATGGGAGTAAGTTCCTAAGCGCTCAAACATTTATGGTCCTCCAAGGAGGATTGGCAGATGTG
>JAQGKB010000174.1 GCA_028290345.1 Hyphomicrobiales bacterium
CGGCTATGACTCGATCGTGGGCGAGCGCGGCATCATGCTCTCGGGCGGGCAAAAGCAGCGCCTCGCCATCGCGCGCGCCCTGTTGAAGGACGCCCCGTTCCTGCTGTTGGACGAGGCGACCAGCGCGCTCGATGCCGCGAGCGAGCGGCTGGTGCAGATCGCGCTGGCGCGGTTGATGGAAGGGCGCACAACGCTCGTCATCGCCCACCGGCTGGCAACCATCCGCGATGCCGACCGGATCCTCGTGCTCGACCATGGGCGGTTGATCGATGAAGGCACCCACGACCAGTTGGTTCGCAATGGCGGCCGCTACGCCGAACTCGCCCGCCTGCAATTCCGCACCGACGAACCGGCAGCCGCGGTGGCGGAGTAGGCGGCGGCCGCTGGGAGGGGTTGGCCCTGCCGTCTGTGTGAAAGATACCCCGACTACCAACTCGGCGTCATTCTCGCGCTTGACGCGAGAACCCAGACTTGTGGCGAGCACTGCCGCATGCAGTCTGGGCCCTCGGGTCGAGCCCGAGGGTGACGAGTGGTGGGGGGTAGGTGTTGCTGCTGCCGCTGCCCTCCCCAAACTGCTCCCTCTCGATCGTCATCCCGCGGAGGCGCGAATGACGGCTGTTGGCTAGCGCGAATGACGGCGCGTGGGTGAGGGCCGTTGCGGGCCCTTACCCCTCGGTCAGCTTGAACTCGATGCGCCGGTTCTTGCGGTAGGCATCTTCGGTGTCGCCGGGGTCGATGGGGGAAAATTCGCCGAAGCCAGCGGGAACGAGGCGCTTGGGATCGATGCCCTGGGTGGTGAGGTACTTGGCCACCGCGATGGCGCGGGCGGCGGAAAGCTCCCAGTTGGAGGGGAATTGGGCATTGGAGATCGGGCGCTTGTCGGTGTGGCCGTCGATGCGCAGCACCCAGTTGATGTCGGGCGGGATTTCCTTTTCGAGCTGCACCAAGGCCGTGGCCAACTGGGCGAGTTCGGTCTTGCCCGCGTCGGAGACATCGGCCTGGCCGGCGGCGAACAGCACTTCGGACTGGAAGACGAAACGGTCGCCGACGACGCGCACGTCGGCGCGGCCTTCAAGGATCTGGCGCAATTTCCCAAAGAAATCCGAGCGGTAGCGCGACAAATCCTGTACGCGCTGCGCCAGAGCCAGGTTCAGGCGGCGGCCGAGATCGGCGATCGAAGTGCGCGATTGCGTGTCGCGAGTTTCGGAGGCCTGCAGCGCCTCTTCCAGCGCGCCGATCTGGGTGCGTAGGGCCGCAAGCTGTTGATTGAGCAAGGAGAGTTGCGACTTGGCCTGGTCCGAAAGCTCCTTCTCCGAGGCCAGTTGGCTGTTCAGTCCGGCGATCTGCGCATCCTTGTTGCTGGTGCCGGCGCCGATGCCGGCGAGCTGGCTGGCGATGGTGTCGCGCTCGCTCTTGGTCGAGGCCAGCGTTGCGGTCAGCGAGGAGATATTGGTTTCGAGGTCGGAGGATTTCGAGCGTTCGAGTTGCAGCAGATTGCTCAGTTCCGAGATCTGGCTGTTGAGCTTGGTCAGCACCGAGTCCTTGCCCTTGATTTCCTGGCCGAGGAAGGATTGGGCGAGCATGAACAGCGACAGCAGGAAGACGAAAACCAGCAGCAGGCTGGTCAGTGCATCGACGAATCCGGGCCAATAATTCTGGACCTGGCTGCGGCGGGTACGGGACGATGGCATGCTGGTCAGTCCTCCCGGCAGGGTGCGGCGGGGCCGCATGATGTCGACATGATCACGACATGATCGACGATCATGCCGCTAATTTCGCCGATCTTCGTCGCCATCGCGCAACATTGCGGTCATCAGCTCGCGCAACTGCCGGTTGGTTTCGCCCTGCTCGATGATGTGGCGGCGCAGGTCGTCCTGCTCGGCACGGATGTGCTTGACCAGGCCATCGATGCCGCGGGCGAGCTCCGCCATGGCGCGGATGGCGTTCTGCGACGAGTTGGTGTTCTGCATGGTCGAGCCGAGCCGTTCGAACATGGCGTGCATGTCGTCGCCGGAGACACCGAGCCCCGAGGCCTGCATCATCGACATCGGATGATCGAGCTCGGTCATCGTCGTCATCCAGTCTTCGAGGTCGGTGAAGAAGGCGTTCTGGGCCTGCGACGCCTGCAGGTCGAGGAAGCCAAGGATCAGCGATCCGGAGAGGCCGAAGAGCGAGGCGGAGAACGCCGTGCCCATGCCGCCCAGCGGGGCGGTGAGGCCATCCTTGAGGTTGGTGAACAGCGATGCCGTGTCGCCCTGCGCGACGTCGAGCGCCTTGATCACGTCGGCGACCGAATTCACCGTCTGTAGTAGCCCGTAGAAGGTTCCGAGCAGGCCGAGAAATACCAGAAGGCCCGTGAGATAGCGCGAGGTGTCCTTGGCCTCGTCGAGCCGGTTGCCGACCGAATCAAGGATGGAGCGCATCGAGGCGGGGGTGATAATGGCTTCGCCCAGCCGATCGCGCAGAATCCCGGCCACCGGTGCCAGCAAAACCGGGGGCCGGCCGCTCGGCAAGCCACCATCCTGCAGCGAATTGACCCAGCGGATTTCGGGGAAAAGCCGGATCACCTGGCGGAAGCTGAGGAAGATGCCGGTGGCCAGGACGAAGAAAATCAGGCTGTTTATGAACGGGTTAGCCCAAAAGAACTTGAGCACGGTGTCATAAAGGATGGCGCCCACGAGCGCGCACAGGATCAAGAAAATGATGATCTTGATCAGATACACGGTGGGACTGGAAAGACGGTAGGGGTCGTAACTCTGCGTCATGGCCCTGGCGCTGCTCAGAAAAGTTGCACACACACTATGCAGTGCATAGCGGCGTGACAATGGCTAAGCGACAAGCGAATTATTTCACTGCGTGCAAGGCTTTGAGCAGCTGGCCTTGCACGATTTCATTACCGGCGACGACCTGCCCGTTCCAGACGCTGCCCGTGGTTCCGGCGTAGTCGGTCATCTTGCCGCCGGCCTCGCGCACCATCAGCTGGCCGGGGGCGACATCCCACGGCGAGAGCCGCGCTTCCCAATAGGCATCGAACCGGCCGGCGGAGAGCCAGGCGAGGTCGGTCGAGGCGCTGCCGGTGCGGCGGATGCCGGCGACGGCCGGGGAGATATGGCCAAGCTGGCGCAGCGTCAGTGCATCGTCATCGGTACCGGTGACCTTGATGCCGGTGGCGACGACGCTGTCGGCAAGGTGCCGGCGGGCTGCGACGCGCAGGCGCTTGCGATCGTTGAGCCAGGCGCCGCCGCCCTTTTCGGCGGTAAACAGTTCATCCATCACCGGATTATAAATCACCGAGGCGACGATCTCCTGATTGCGCTCGAGCGCGATGGCGACGGCGAACATCGGGATCGAGTGCAGGAAATTGGTGGTGCCATCGAGCGGATCGACAATCCAGCGATGTTGGCCATCGGTGCCCTGCACCTCGCCGCCTTCTTCCATCAGAAAGGAATAGGTCGGCCGGCCCTTCAGCAACTCCTCATAGACGATCTGTTCGGCGCGCTTATCGGCGTTGGAGACGAAATCGGCAGGGCCCTTCCGGGAGACCTGCAGGTTCTCGACTTCGCCGAAATCCTTGATCAGCGAGCGGCCGGCCTTGGTAGCGGCCTGGACCATGATGTTGAGGAGGGCTGAGCGGGCCATCGGTCAGTCGGCCCGGCGCAGATAGGTGGCTTCGGCCACATCGACGACGATGCGTTCGCCGACGCCGATGAACGGCGGCACCATGACGCGGACGCCATTGGCAAGGATCGCCGGCTTGAACGAATTGGCGGCCGTCTGGCCCTTTTGTACCGGATCGGCTTCCTTGATCTCAAGGATGACCTGCTGCGGCAGGCGAATGCCCAGCGCGCGCTCCTCGAACATTTCGAGGGTCACCTTCATGCCGTCCTGCAGGAACGCCGCGCGCTCGCCGACGAATTCCTTGGCCAGTTCGATCTGCTCGAAGGTTTCCTGATCCATGAACACCAGGTCGTCACCCTGCTCGTAGAGATAGGTGAAATCCTTGCGCTCGAGCTCGACGCGATCGACGGTCTCGGCCGAACGGAAGCGTTCGTTGAGCTTGGTGCCTTCGATGATCGCCTTCATTTCGACCTGCGCATAGGCGCCGCCCTTGCCGGGCTTGACGTGATCGGTCTTGACCGCAACCCAGAGCTTGCCCTGATGCTGGAGCACGTCGCCGACGCGGATTTCATTGCCGTTGATTTTGGGCATGGGTTGATTGCTTTTCGGTGGCTCGTCGCTGGATTGCGCCAGAGCAAGGGGTTGTGCGTGGAATGGGGGCCTTTTGCCCCAGAATGCGCCTTGGTTCAAGGCTTTTGCTTGCCCGAGGGCCTTGTGGCGGGGATCGGAGCCGGGTTTCCCTGGGGATCGACCGCCGGCGCATCGGCGGCCGGGGTCGCTGCAGCGGCAAGCGGATCCTTGGCCGGAAGCGGGGCGGTGACGGGAGCCGGCTGGTTTGCTGCGACTGCAGTGGGCGGAGTGGATGGCCAGAAGCGGGCCCGCTCCTCGGCCTTTTTCAGGTCATCGGGCTGGATGCTGATCAGCAGCTTGTCGAGCACCGGATCGGTCAGGCCCTGCCGACGGGCGAGGGCGCGCCACATGGCGGCTTCCTGCATGTTGAGATCGACGCCTTCCCCGACAGCCAGCAGCTTGGCATAGCGGTTCTGCGCCACCGGATTTCCGGCGTCCGCGGCCTGCTTGTACCAGGACACGGCGCCCTTGAGGTCGCGCGATACACCCTGGCCGAGGTAGAGGATGGTGGCGTAGTCGACCTCGGCGCCGATCACTCCCTGCTTGGCGGCAAGGCCGATCTGGCGCGCGCCCTCCTTGTCGTCGGGAGGCACGCCGGCGCCCTCGATCAGCATGTTGCCATAATCGTAGTGAGCGTCCGGGAGGTCGGCGTCCGCGGCCTCCTTCAGCAGTCCGGCCGCCTTGATCAGGTCGGGCGGCGCGTAGACGCCTTCGACGTAGAGCAGGGCGAGATTGTACTTGGCCTGTGCGTAACCGGCGTCGGCGGCTTTCTTGAACAGCTCGGCGGCCTTGGCGCGGTTCTTCGGCACGCCGCGACCATCCTGGTACATCAACGCCAGCTCGAACGAGGCGAGCACGTCGCCGTTCTTGCTGGCAAGGCCATACCAGCTCGAGGCGCGGGCCGGGCTTTCGGCGACGCCCAGTCCCTTGGAATAGATCTCGGCGATCAGCGTCTGGGCGGCCGGATCGGCCTTTTCGGCGCGCGGCAGGGCAAGGCTCAGGGCGGTGAGGTAATAGCCACGCTGGAAGGCGCCGTAGGCCGGGTCGAGCTTGGCTTCCGGCATGGGGCCGCTCGCGCCGAACACCTGCTTGCTGATGTCGCTGGCTTCGGTGTTCTGGGTGGCATCGGTCGATGGCGCAGGAGCCGATGGCGCAGGAGTCGGTGGCGCGAGGGTCGACGGTTCAGGCGTCGCTTGTGCGGGGGGCGACGGCGCGGGGGTCGATTGCGCCAAGGATGGTGCGGCCAGCAGGCACGAAGCCGCAACGCCGAGAAGGAGGCCGCGCATGGTCACATCGTCTCCAGCCGGGCGGCGATCGCCGCAGTCGCCGTGCCGGGTCCATCGGCCGCGCGCCACAGGCTTTCGCCGAGGCCGATAAATTCACAGCCCTCGTCATCGACGGTCTCGGGCGTCGCCTCGGGGTCAGACAAAACGCTCGGTATTTCCATCGTTTCTGCCCACCAGCGCGCCATTTCGCGTACGGCCGGATCGATAGGGCCGGAAAGCGGCCCAAACATGATGTAGTCGACCTCGAGTTCGCCCTTCGACATGGCATCGTGGCTTGTGTCGCCGGCGCTGCCGACGATGAGCGCCGGCTTCAGCGCGCCGAGCGCAGCCCTGACGTCTTCCACGGCGCCCGAGACATGCAGGCCGTCGGCGCCGAGTGCCTTGACCAGCGCCGGTTCGCCCTCGATCAGCACGGCGCAATCGGCGCCCTGGGCCCAGGGCAGCACCGCCTTGACCAGGGCAGCGTAGGCGGCATCGTCATGGGTGCCGCGCGGGACCAGCAACGCTGCAACCTCGACCGCGTCGAGGACGCCGCGCAGCTTTGTGACAAAGCTCGCAGGGTCGGCATCGAGCGGGGCGACAAGGAAAATCTGGCTGGGCATGAATTTCTTACAAATTGACGCGGCGACGGGGGTCCGAACGGCCCACCGGAAGTGGCCATATCAGATCGCGCTGAATGAAGCGGCATTTTGTTAAAAAAAGGGACGCTGGCAAGGCCAGCATCCCAAAGTCGTCGGGAACGATGAACGGAGGGATCAGGCCGCTAGGCCGCGCGATCATTGTCCTTGAGCCATTGGCCCATCGAGGCCAGCGCATTCATGCGGGCACGATGCGTGAAGGCACGCTGCGCGGCGGGCACGTTCTCGGGCTTGCCTTTCCAGATATTGAGCGCGGCGTTCTGCAGCGCGCGGCCATAGGAGAAGGTGACGTGCCACGGCAGG
>JAQGKB010000177.1 GCA_028290345.1 Hyphomicrobiales bacterium
TCTGCCGTCGGGGCGCTTGCGAAGCCGGGAACTACCGTGGCGATGTCTTCGCCGAGCGTCGTCTCACGCGAGCGGCCCCACAAGGCTTCGGCGGCGGCATTGAAGAGGACGATGCGATCTTTCGGATCGACAATGATCACGGCGTCGGCAAGGTGCTCAAACGCCGCGAGATGCACGGTGCGCGTCCGGTCTTGATCCACACGCTTCATAGTCACGGTCCTAGGTATTCACTCCGGCAATAATGCCGGGGCGTCTATGCCCGGAACCTTGAAGTGCAACTGGTGAAGAAATTCGCTATTCAAGCCCGATTGCATAGCCCCAATCACCTTATAGTTGCCGGACCGTTGATGGCCTCGGACCAATTCCAGGGAATGGCAGGCGTGGATTCGGCAGCGGTCGGCAAGGAAGATGGTTGGGGCGAGCCCAGGGATGACCAGTCTGGGGAGTTGCCCGGTTTATCCTGGCAATGCAGCCTTGCCTGCCATGATGTGTGCGGCACCGGAGGCTACAATTGCGCAAGTTTGACAGACCAGAAAAATAGTTCTGTTTGGCTTTGCTGCTGAATTTGACCGTCTCTAGCACAAATTGCTTATGGCCAGTGCCTTCTGGCTGACTAGCGCCTGCCGATCGTCTCGGGATTCCCTGCAACACATTGGCGCCTCGCCGACCTGAGTTGCAGGTCATCGCGGCTGTGTGCAGGCCGATGTTTTTAACCCTTGAGGAGAAACTCGATGTCGTTATCCAAATTGACGAGCAGGCTGGCCGTTGCTGTTTTGGTATCGACGACCCTGTTCATGTCTGCGGCAGCGGCCCAGGATGCCGCCAAGAAAACAGTGGTTCTCGTGCACGGCGCGTGGGCCGATGGCGGTAGTTGGAGCAAGGTGATTCCGTTGCTCGACCGGGCCGGGCTGACGGTAATTGCCGTGCACAATCCGCTGAATTCGCTGAGCGAAGATGTCGCCAACACCACCCGCGTCATAGACGACCAGACGGGCCCGGTGATCCTTGTCGGGCACTCCTATGGCGGGATGGTGATTTCCGAGGCGGGCAATAACGACAAGGTCAAGGCGCTAGTCTATGTCGCCGCCTTCGCCCCGGAACCAGGCCAATCGGTGAACGCCATTCTGAAGCCGCTCGGCGCGCCGCCGCCGTGGCTGGCGATGCTGCATGTCGATGCCAAGGGCTATACCACCTGGCCGCGCAAACCGATGGCGCAATATTTCGCCGCCGGGCTGAAACCGGTGGACCAGTTGGTGGTGTGGGCGACGCAGGCACCGACCTTTGGTGGGATCAACGATCAGGCGGTAGGGCAGACCGTTGCCTATTCCAGCAAGCCGACCTGGTCGGTGGTGTCCGGGAAAGACCAGATCATCCCGCCGCAGCTGCAGTTGCACTTTGCCGACGTGATGAAATCCACTGTGGTCAAGGTCAACTCCGGGCACCTGCCGATGCTGGCGACGCCGAGGGAAGTGGCCAATGCCATCATCAAGGCGGCAAATTCGGTGAAATAGTCGCCCCTGGCGGCCCCGTCACGGCGCCTTGTCGCGGCCGAGGTTGAGGGCGCGCAGCGCGCCATCCTCGGTACCCAGTGCCTGCAGCACGGCCGCGACGATGCCGGCCCGGTCGAGGCCGGCCTCGGCGTACATGTCGGCCTGGCTCGCCTGCTCGGTAAAATGGTCCGGAATCATCAGCGGGCGGAAACGCAGCTTGCCGTCAAGCAGGCCGTTGCGGGCGAGGAACACGGCGACGTGGCTGCCGAAGCCGCCGAGACCGCCTTCCTCGATGGTCAGCAACACCTCGTGTTCGCGCGCCAGGCGCGCGATCAGCGCTTCGTCCAGCGGCTTCATGAAGCGGGCATCGGCGATGGTGGGGTTGAGGCCGAAGGCGGCGAGGCGCTCGGCGGCGGCGATGGTCTCGCCCAGGCGCGTGCCATAGGAGAGCAGCGCAACGGTCGCGCCTTCCTTGATGATGCGGCCCTTGCCGATTTCGAGCACGCTGCCGCGCACCGGCATTTCAACGCCAAAGCCGTCGCCGCGCGGATAGCGGAACGCGATCGGGCCCTCGTCATAGGCCGTGGCGGTCGCAACCATATGGCGTAGCTCGGCTTCGTCGCCCGCCGCCATCAGCACCAGGCCGGGTATCGCGCCGAGATAGGTTGTATCGTAGTTGCCGGCATGGGTCGGCCCGTCGGCGCCGACATAGCCGGCGCGGTCGATGGCAAAGCGCACCGGCAGCTTCTGGATGGCGACGTCGTGGATCACCTGGTCATAGGCGCGCTGCAGGAAAGTGGAATAAATGGCGCAGAACGGTTTCAAGCCCTCGGACGCGAGGCCGGCCGCGAAGGTCACGGCGTGCTGCTCGGCGATGCCCACATCGAAAGTGCGGGTGGGGAAGAGTTCGGCGAACTTGTCGAGCCCGGTGCCCGAGGGCATTGCCGCGGTGACGGCCACGATGCGATCGTCCGCCTGGGCTTCCTGGATCAGGGCTTCGGCGAAAACGCTGGTATAGGATGGGGCGTTGGAGGGCGCCTTGGCCTGGGCGCCAGTGATGACGTTGAATTTTGCAACGCCGTGGTACTTGTCGTCGGACTGTTCGGCGGGCGCGTAGCCCTTGCCCTTCTTGGTGACGACATGCACCAGGATGGGGCCCTGGCCGGCGTCGCGGACGTTGCTCAGCACCGGCATCAGGTGGTCGAGATTGTGCCCGTCGATCGGGCCGACATAGTAGAAGCCGAGTTCCTCGAACAGCGTGCCGCCGGTAAAGAAGCTGCGGGCGAACTCCTCCGTACGCCGCGCCGGCTCGTGGAACACGCGGGGCAAAAGCATTGCCAATTGCTTGGCGGTGTTGCGCAGGCCGCGATAGGCGGGGCCCGAGACCAGCCGCGCGAGGTACGCGCTCATCGCCCCGGTCGGCGGGGCGATCGACATGTCGTTGTCGTTGAGGACGACGATCAGCTTGGCGTCCATTGCGCCGGCATTGTTCATCGCCTCATAGGCCATGCCGGCCGACATGGCTCCGTCGCCGATCACCGAGACGACGTGCCGGTTCTGCCCGCTCAATTCGGAGCCGACGGCCATGCCGAGACCGGCCGAGATCGAGGTGGAGGAGTGACCGGCGCCGAACGGATCGAAGACGCTTTCGGCGCGGCGGGTAAAGCCGGAGAGGCCGTTCTTCTGCCGCAGCGTGCGGATGCGGTCGCGCCGGCCGGTGAGGATCTTGTGCGGATAGGCCTGGTGGCCGACATCCCAGATGATGCGGTCGTGCGGGGTATCGAACACGGCGTGCAACGCGACCGTCAGCTCGATAACGCCGAGGCCAGCGCCAAGGTGGCCGCCGGTGACGGAAACGGCGTCGATCACTTCGGCGCGCAGTTCGTCGGCGAGCCGGCGCAACTGTTCACGCGACAGGTTCTTGAGGTCCGCAGTGTCGGAAATGGTATCGAGCAGGGGTGTTAACGGCTTGTCGGACACGCAACCGATCCTTTGCCAAGTGGCAACAAAGATTTAGAGCGCCGGGCAAGGCTTTGCAACGACGCGGATGCCACACAGCAAGTAAATAAGACCAATCAGCGGCTCGCGACCACCAGGGGGGCATTATTATTGAAGCGCGTGGCGCTCAACATGCCGCGGGGGTTCTGCTCGAAACGCAGCCGGGTGACCAGTGGACCGAGTTCCGTCGCCGGATTGAAATCGGCCTGGTCGGGCTCGAACATCACGCCATATTCCTTAGAGGTCATGGCGACCGGCTCGACGAAGGTTTCGGTGACGTGGTCGATATCCGGCGCGACGAGGGCGACGGTGCGGGAGGTAAAGCTCCGGTTCGGCTGGACCGGTTTGCCGGAGCGGTTTGCGAGGGATTGCACGGCGTTGGCGACATCGGACTGCGCCCCGGCGTTGCCCACGGCGTTCCACGTGCTGTCGACAAGGCCGCTGAACTGCCGGCGCGGCTCAGGGTTGCCCAGCGACGCCGTCTGCATCGCATCGGTTGCAGGCACCGCATTCGGATCGGCATTGGCGCGGGCGATGATCATCTGCAAGGCGCGCTCGGCGCCCGGCTCCTGCGTCGGGGCGTAGGCGGTGACGAGGTTGTCGGCCGCCGGCTTGCTCATCTGGACCCTCGCCGCCGGGATCGGGGCCTCGAGTTGGGCGATGGCCGAGACGGCGGTCTGGCCGGAATTGGCGGGAATATCGGTGCGGGTGGCGACCATCATCGCCGGCGATTTTTGCGCCGGCACGGGGGCGGCGGGGTCGCTCGCGGCGGTGGCGCCGTTGTCAAGCGGCGCGCTGCCGGTGGTCTGGAACGGGATGTTCTGCGGCTCGATGCTGGCGGTCTGGGTCTGGTCGGCGCCGCGATCGGACGGGCGCTGCATCGGGACCGGCGCCTGGAACGCGACGGAATGCACCGCTCGCTCGCTCGGGGCGGCGGCCATGTCGGCCGGCCGCTGCGTCAGGCTCGCGAGTTGGATCTGGTTGGAGCCGTTGATAGGGCCGCCGGTCAGTACGCCGTTGCTGCAGGGCACCGTGTGACAGCTCTTCCACTGGTTCATCGCGAATTGCCGGCCGGAATCGGAAAGCGGTCGTCCGTCAGTCGGCAGGTGCAGGGTGCGCCCGTCGGGGAAGACGCGTTCGAGTTGCGCACGGGTCATGCGCGGCCAGGCCCGTACGCCGCCCACATCCATGTGCACGAACGGGCTGCCGGAGGACGGATAGAAGCCGACGCCGCCAACCTGCTGCTGCATGGCGGTCTCGCGCAGCTTCACCAGCGAAATACCGGGAATGAACATATCCATCGCGTGGCCGAGGATGTGCTGGGAATGCTCGGCGACGCCGTTGGAGCGGGCTCGCAGATACGCATTGGTGGCCGGCGAACGATAGGCCGAGACGATATTGATCGGCTGGGTCGCCCCGACCTTCTCATAGACCGTCCAGATCAGGTCGAAAAGTTCAGGCGACATGGTCGTCGGCTGGTTGGTGCGCCAGTCGCGCAAGAAATAGTTGAGCTTGGCCAGAACCGCGGGGTCGTATTGGCCGTTATGACGGAACGTGAACCGCCCGGTCTCGCCGGTGTGGGTGTGATGCAGGTAAAGCGTACGGTCGCCGCCGGTGCCGGCGTCGACCTCCACATTGGTTTGCGGCAGGATCACAGCAAACGCCATCATCGTGGCAAATGCGACCCGCGCCAATCTATGCCAATGCAATATTGGTATCCCCAACACGCCGAAAAGAGCCCATGTTATCTACATCGATAGCAAGGAAGTTTAGCGAAAAGTCCATTAGACTTTCTTAACGCTAACGCTCCGTTACAGCCGTTTCCGACCGCCCTCGCCGCCCATTTAGGCAGAAAACGCGGCTGAACCAAGGCGAATTTGCTAATGGGATGTGAACGTTAGCGCCCACCGGCCCGGCGCTGCGCCGGGGCAACGGGGGCTATGTCGTTGGCGGTACTTGCGTTTGCTAGGTTTTTACCGGGCGTTTACCCGGAGCTTCGAACTATTCGTTCAGCAGCTTTATCAACTTCTTGTTGTGGCCATAAAGGTCGCCATACGAGCGGATAGTGCCATCGGGATCGACGCGCAGGGTGAAATAGGCCAGGTGCACTGGAATGTGAGTCTTGAGCGGCACCCAGCGTTCGGACGGGCCGAACATGGCCTCGAGCTTGGCCGAGGTGAGACCGGGCTCGCTCTTGAGCAGCGCATCGGCGAAGTCCATCGGGTTCTGCACGCGCACGCAGCCATGGCTGAAGGCGCGGAAGTCGCGGGCGAACAGCGATTTGGACGGCGTATCGTGCAGGTAGATGTCCAATGCATTGGGGAACAGGAACTTGATGTTGCCCAGGGCGTTGCCGGCGCCCGGCCTCTGCCGGACGGCGTAGGGGAACTTGCCCGCCGGCAGCGAGCCCCAGTCGACGCTCGAGGCGTTGACCACCCTGGCTCCCGAGAGCAGTTCCATGTTCTGGCTGTCGAGGTACCCCGGATTGCTGGCGAGTTTCGGCGCGATCTCGTTGTTGATGATCGAGGAGGGCACGTTCCAGTATGGATTGACGACGATGTCCTGGATCTGGTTCGAAAAGATCGGCGTCTGCGTGGTCGGTTTGCCGACGACGACGCGGGTGGTGTAGGTGACCGTGTCGTTGTCGATGACGTAGAGCCTGAATTCCGGAATGTTGACCAGTACCCGGAAGGCGCCCATGTCGGACGGCATCCAGCGCCAGCGTTCCATATTGGCGATGATATCGTCCTTGGAGACGCCGGAGCTGCCGTTGAGGGCCGCGACCGTTGCCGGGCCAATATGGCCGTCGGCCGAGAGCCCCAGGCTGGTCTGGAAGGCCTTCACCGCCGTGACCACGGCGTCGTCATAGACGAGGGCCGCTTCCGGCGTCGCGTCGGCGGACGCCGGGACGTTGAGGCGCTGGCGCAGGAGCGCTACGCGCTCGTCGGTCATCCCGGCCTTGAGCAGCGGCCCGTCGGGCACGACGACCGCCGCCTCGGCGGCGCTGCCGTTGAGCTTGGCGAGGGCCGCCTTGAGCTGGATGAATTCGCGGTCCTTGGGGTCGAGGTCGTGTAGCACCTGGTCGGGGGCGTCGCTGGAGGCGAGCTTGAGCAGGGTGTCGGACGCGTCGAGGCGGTGCGGGGCGATCGCCAGATAGGGTGAGACCGTTGCCGGCGCTATACGCCCGCCATAGGCGTTCTGCGCATAGCGGAGCGTCGACGCCGAGAAGGCGGTTTCGAGTGCGGCAAGCTTTGCCGGATCACTGCCGGCGCCGGCGACATCGAGCGCCGGGGTCAGGTAGTCGCTGAGGCGGAAGCCCTCCGTGGCGGCATCCTTGAAGACGGAAATGATCTTTTCGGCGTTCGGCGAAAAGCTCACCTTGCCGTCCGTGCCCTTGACGATCCACAACGGCTCGAAGCCGCGCGCGCCATAGAAATAGTAGAGCTTCTGCGCGTCGGCATAGCCGCGGCTATCCGGCTTGGCGTCGTAGTAGGCGGTCGAAAGTGCGGCCTTGATGGTGCGAGCCAGATCGTCGGCCGGCGGGGCAATCACGACGCGGGATGGCACGTCGCTGGCTGCGGGCACGGCGGCCTGTACATAGGCCGTTCCCGACGCTCCGAAGATGAACGCGCCAGCGGCAAGACAGGCCATCAATCTGTTCATAGGAACTCCATGCATTCAGGGCCCGCAGGCGTGCGCTCGGTTGTCGAATCCAGCGCTCGCAGCCGCCCCGCATGCGCTTGCTACTACGCTAGAAATCTTAACGCTGACAATTGCTCGCGAGATTGTGAGCAGCGTCTGTGACCTTGTTGCAACGCGCCGCGGACACCCCCTGCTGTTGCATGCGGGGCCACCATACGCGCGCCGGGCTGGCGCGGGCCTGAACTGCCCATTTGGCCGGCGTTCATCGCCGTGCGGCGGCCTTGCGAGACCCCTACGCCGCATCGCTTTCGACCCCGTCGTCGAGACCGTATTCCTTGAGCTTGCGATAAAGGGTCGAGCGGCCGATCTTCAGCGCCCGCGCCACCCGCGACATCCGCCCGGCGTGGTGATCGATCGCGAAGATGATGAGTTGGCGTTCCAGCTCGGCGAGCGAGGCGAGTTTTCCGGCCTCGTCAAGGAAGCGATCGGCCATGGCGGGAGCGGCTTCGGTCGCGCGGGGGCGGCCCGTGGCCTGGTCGATATGGACCGGCGCACGCAAGTCGAGGCTGGTGGCGAGCAGGGCCGCCTCGCGGCCGGCAGTCTTGGCGAGAATCTGCGGGAAGTCGGCGGTCTCGAGCCAGTTCGACCGGCAGAGCACGACGGCGCGATAGACGGTATTTTCGAGTTGCCGGATATTGCCCGGCCAGTCGTAGCTCTGCAGCAGCGCGATGGCGTCGGGCGCGATGCCGGTGATGCGGCGGCCGGCCTCGGCGGCAAGGCGGGCGATGAAATGGCCGACGAGCTCCGGAATGTCCTCGCGCCGTTCCCGCAGCGGCGGGACGTAGATCGGCAACACGTTGAGCCGATAGTAGAGATCTTCGCGGAAATCGCCGGATTTGGCGAGATTGAGCAGGCGCCGGTTGGTGGCAGCGATGATGCGGACATTGACCCGTTCCAGCTTGCTGCTGCCCACCGGCTCGATCTCGCCGCCCTGCACGACGCGCAGCAGCTTTGCCTGAGTTTCGAGCGACAGCTCGCCAACTTCGTCGATGAATAGCGTACCGCCATGCGCCTGCTGGAATTTGCCCGGCCGGTCGGACGGACCGCCTTTGCGGACACCGAACAGCGTGGCCTCGATCTCGTCGAAGGGCAGGTCGCCGCAGTAGACGCAGATGAAGGGCTTGAAGGCGCGTTCGCCCAGACCCTGGATGACGCGGGCGACGAGTTCCTTGCCGACCCCGTTCTCGCCCTCGATCAAGACGGCGAGCGGGCTCTTGGCGGCCTTGGCGACCAGTGCCAGCACCCGGGCCATGGCCTCGGACTGGGCGACGATATCGCGTGAGGCGAGCACGCCGTCGCGCAGGCTGCGGGCGGTACGGATCTGGGTTTCGAGCGCGTCGAGCCGCATGGCGTTCCGCAGAGAAACCGTGAGCCGCTCGGCGGGAACGGGTTTGACGATGAAATCGACGGCACCGTTGCGCATCGCTGAGGCAATGGTTTCCGGCGACGAATTGGCCGCCTGCACGATCACCGGGGTTTGCAGGCCTTCGCGCGCCATGGTCTCCAGCACGGCCATGCCGTCGAGATCTGGCATCACCAGGTCGAGTAGCACGGCGGCGATGCCGCGATCGGCGCGCAGCAGTTCCAGCGCTTCGCGCCCGCTATGTGCAAGGATGGGGGTGAAGCCGGCCTGGCTGGCGGTTTCAGCGGTGAGCCGCAATTGCGGCGGCTCGTCGTCAACGATCAAAACACGCGTCATGTTACAACTTACGCAAGAGAGTGGCACCGATTCGGTGTGCCGTTTTGGAGCAGGTTAGGCGCGAGCGCTTAACAGGGTTTTAAGCACTGGCCGTGCGACGGCATCGCGCTTGGCATCCCCCGCAGTGCTGGCTATGGTCGCGGCCTGTTCATCGATTAGGAAAGACGGCGCTGATGACTGATCTGTTGCGTGCTCCGCAAGCTCAGGCCCAGCAGGGCCACAACCGGCTCGGCACCCTGCCGGAATGGGATCTCAGCGATCTCTATCCGGGCCGGGACGCTCCCCAGTTGAAAACCGATCTGGCGCGCGCCAAGACCGACGCGGAGGCCTTCGAGACCGATTTCAAGGGCAAGCTCGAAAGCCTCGCCAAGAGCGGCGGCCTGCTCGACGCCATCACCCGGGTGGAAGCCCTGGGCGATCTTACCGGCAAGATCAGCGCCTTCGCCTATCTGCAATATGCGCAGAATACCGCCGATCCGGACCGGGCGAAATTCCTCGGCGATACCAGCGAGGCGCTGACCAACCTCTCCAGCGGGCTGATCTTTTTCGAACTGGAATTGAACCGGATCGACGACGAGGTGCTGACCGCTGCGTTCGCGGCCGATGCGGCGCTGGCGCGCTACAAGCCGTGGTTCGATGAACTGCGCAAGGCAAAGCCCTATCAGCTCGAGGATCGGGTGGAGGAACTGTTCCACGACAAATCGATCACCGGCGCCACGGCGTGGAACCGGCTGTTCGACGAGACCATGGCGAGCCTCAAATTCGAAGTGGACGGCGAAA
>JAQGKB010000250.1 GCA_028290345.1 Hyphomicrobiales bacterium
CAAAAAGCTGGTCGAAACCGGCCGCGCCAGGGGACTGCGGGTCGGCGCGGCGCCGGATACCTTTCTCGGCGGCGCGCACCAGACGTCGCGGCGCATCGTCGACGAGGGCGCGCTGGGGCAGCCGGTCGGCGGCACGGCCTATTTCATGTGCCCCGGCCATGAGCGCTGGCACCCCGATCCCGCCTTCTACTACGAAATCGGCGGCGGCCCGATGCTGGACATGGGTCCCTACTACATCACCGACCTAGTCAATCTGCTGGGGCCGGTCGCAAGCGTCGCCGGCGTTGCCACGACGCCGCGCCCGACGCGCATTATCACCGCCAAGGAACGCCAGGGCGAGGTCATTCCGGTGCACGTGCCGACGCATGTTTCGGGGACGCTACTGTTCCGCAATGGCGCCATGGTGCAGATGACGATGAGCTTTGACGTCGCCGGCCACAAGCACGTGCCGCTCGAGATCTACGGCACCGAGGGTACGCTGGTGGTGCCAGACCCCAACCGCTTCGGTGGGCAGATCGAGCTTCTGAAGAAGGGCGGCCCGTGGACCAATATCGAAACCGACATGCCGTATGCCGGCGAGGGCAATTATCGCTCGCTGGGGCTGGCCGACATGGCGCATTCCATCCGCAATAACCGGCCTCACCGCGCCAATGGCGATCTGGCGCTGCATGTGCTCGAGGTAATGGAAGCCTTCGGCAGGTCGTCGCTGAGCGGCGCTGCGGTCGCGATCACCACCACGGCCGAGCGGCCGGCGCCATTGTCACAATCGTTGGTCGACGGCGTTCTCGCCTGACCGGCTGTCAATCAAGTTACGAAGGAATATCGAAATGCGTGAAGCACTCATCGTCTGGGGCGGGTGGAGCGGCCATGAGCCGGAGCAGTGCGCCGCCATCATCGGCGGCATGCTCGAAGCGGACGGTTTTGCAGTCCGGCTCGAGAACACCACGGCGGCCTTTGCCGATGCCGCGATCAAGGATCTCAGCCTGATCGTGCCGATCTTCACCATGTCGACGATCGAGAAGGACGAGGTCGCCATGCTCACCGCCGCGGTGCAGGGCGGCGTGGGCCTCGCCGGCTATCATGGCGGCATGGGGGACGCCTTCCGTGATGCCGTCGACTACCAATTTATGGTCGGCGGGCAATGGGTGGCCCACCCCGGCAACATCATCGACTACCGCGTCGATATCACCCGGCCCGACGATCCGATCATGCAGGGGATCGCGAGCTTCGCCTATCACTCCGAGCAGTACTACATGCATGTCGACCCCTCGAACGAAGTGCTGGCCACCACGACGTTCACCGGCGAGCACGCCGCCTGGATCGACGGAGTCGTGATGCCGGTAGTCTGGAAACGGCGCTATGGCGCGGGCCGGGTGTTCTATTCCTCGCTCGGGCACCTTGCCAGCGAGTTCGAGCATCCGGAAATGCGCACTATCCTGCGTCGCGGGATGAACTGGGCCGCGCGCGCCTAGTCAAGGACACTGTACGGATTGGTACAGAGGCCCCGCCAGGCGGAACCGTTTTCGGCCATCGGTATTTAGCCGGTGGACAGTTGCCGTCACAGCGGCCGCACAGAGGTCCTCTGATGCCACAGGGTGTTCTAGACATTTTTGAGCTTGCCCTGCGCGAGCGGGTGCTTGAAACGGCGATCGCCGAGGTGCTACAGCAGCCGGGGCCGGCCCTGACCGAGGCCGAGACGGCAGCGCTCGTCGAAATCCTCTCGTCGAACTTGCTGGCCGCGGCGCAAGCAGGGGAAACCAACCCTGCCCGGCTCAAGGCCAAGATCCTCGAGGGGGTCATCAACCGCCGATTTCTGAACTAGCAGTGGGGCGGGGCGCCAGCAGCGCCCCGGCCTGAACCCTAGCGGATCGAGTTGTAGCCGCCTTCGACGCCGTTGGGCGAGAGCACGATCTGCCAGAGCTGCATGTGCCGCATGCGGAATGCCGCGGCGAACGAGCACAGGTAATACTGCCACATGCGGTGGAAGCGCTCGTCATACTTGTCCCGCAGATCGGGCCAAGCGTTTTCGAAATTGTCGAGCCAGGCCAAGAGCGTGCGATCATAGTAATCGCCGAAATTGTGCCAGTCCTCGGTGACGAACAGGCCTTCGACGGCGGCGCCCATCTGCTTGATCGAGGGCAGCATGCCGTTAGGAAAAATGTACTTTTCGCTCCACGGCTCGCCATTGGTCTGGGTGAGGTTGCCCCCGATCGTGTGCAGCAGGAACAGCCCGTCGTCGGCCAGGAGCGAGTGCGCCTTTTCCATGTAGCGCCGATAATTCTTGTAGCCGACATGCTCGAACATACCGATCGAGATGATGCGATCGAACTTCCCGTCGAGGCTCATATAGTCGACGAGACGGGTTTCGATCGGCAGGTCGCCGCGGTTGGCGTTCGCGAAGGCGGCCTGTTCCTTGGAGATGGTGACGCCGACGCCCTCGACGCCGTAGCGCTCGGCGGCAAATTTCAGGAAGCCGCCCCAGCCCGAGCCGATGTCGAGGATGCGCATGCCCGGCTGCAGCCCCACCTTGCGGCAGATCAGGTCGAGCTTGGCTTCCTGCGCCGCATCCAGATCGGTCGCGTCCTTCCAGTAGCCGCAGGAATAGATCATGCGCTTGTCGAGCATGGCGCTGTAGAGGTCGTTGCCGATGTCGTAGTGCTTTTCGCCGACCTCGTAGACCTTCAGGCGCTGCAGGTTGAGCAGGCGCCCTTTCACCGTGCTCGCCACCAGCGCCATATCGAAGCGGATGTGCGATTTCACATCGAACTTCAGCAGCCGGTGGATCAGTTGATCGATGGCGCCAGAATCCCACCAGCCATCCATGTATCCTTCGCCAAATCCCAGCGTGCCCTGCGTCATGACGCGGTCATAGAGCCGGTCGTCATGGATCTGGATATCCCATGGCCGGTTGCCCCCAACGATGATGTCGGCGCCCTTTAGCAGGTTGAGAATAAAGCCCTTTGAACGTTCACTCATGCCCATGAATCTCGAATAATGTAGGGCTGCACCGTACTGCCGCGCAGCCCGTGGTTTCAACTCAAATAGCGACTTCGCCACGGGGCATGCAAGGACGCATTTCGGACTACTGGCCGATGCGACCCCACTATTGTGCGACTACAATGGTACCGCTTGCTGCGCCGACCGGGACCGCTTGGAAAAAAATGCTCGCAAGTCGCCCGCCAGCAGGTCGGGCGTATCGGCCGCGACAAAATGCCCGCCCGCGGTCGACCTTGCGTCAGCACCGGGCGCGCCCTCGTGGTTCGAGGATGAGCTGCACAAGCCATCACCCGCCGCGTTCGGCCTCGAGTTCGGCCATGTAATCCTTCAACAGCGCGGCACGGCGTTTGGGCAGGGCGGCCGGCATCGGGGTGGCGGCGGCCATGCGGTCGACGCGGAAGTGCGGGAAAGCCTGGCGCATTTCGCACCAGGCGGCGAGGGTGCGGCGGTCGTCGTAGTAGGCCAGCGCCACCGGCCAGACCAGGCGCTTGCTGACCGCGCCATTTTCGGCCTGGTAATTGAGGAGGAGCTTGCGTTCGTTGCGCAGGGCCTGCCGCAGTACCGAGAGGATCGGCAACGACGGCAGGGGCTCCGACCACGGCAGCGCGAAAAGACCGGTGTCGGCCAACCGATCACGCAGATCCTGCGGCGAGGCCGTGGCGATCTTGCCGAGCGCGGCGTTGGCGGCATTGGCCAGCCCCGCATCGGGCTGGCGCTGCACCCAGCGCGCACCCAAAACCAGCGCCTCCAGTTCATCGGCATTGAACATCAGCGGCGGCAGGAAAAACCCGGGGCGCAGCAGATAGCCGATGCCGGCCTCGCCATCGATCGGCGCCCCGAGACCGATCAGCGTCTGCACGTCGCGATAGAGCGTGCGCACCGAGACGGCAAATTCGTCCACTAGCGCCTGAGCGGTCACCGGATGACGGTGCCGCCGCAAGGCGTCCATGATGGCAAAGAGCCGCTCGGTCTTGTCCAATATCCAGCCCATCGTCGGTGCGTGTATACCGACGCTAGGCAGGTCCGCTCGAATTGGCAATGTCGCGCGCAAAACCGCGAATGTCGCCGGCGAGAATACTCGGGATCTCCAAGGCCGGAAAATGTCCGCCGCGGCCGGGTTCGGTCCAGCGAATGAGGTTGCGCAGGTGCCGCTCGCCCCAGGCGCGCGGCGCCGGCAGGTCGCAATCGGCCGGGACCAGCACGCCTTGCGGCACGCCGTGCTCGGGCATCGGCGCCATGATTTCGCGATCGGCGAAGGCTTCCTTGTAGAGCGTCACCGACGAGCCAATGGTCTGGGTGAACCAATAGACTGAGAGGATGCTGCAGAGCGTATCGAGCGGAAAGACGCTTTCGATATCGCCGCCGGTATCGCCCCAGGTGCGGAATTTCTCGACGATCCAGGCGGCAAGCCCCGCGGGAGAATCATTAAGCCCGACGGCGAGGGTCAGCGGCTTGGTGCTCTGCTCCATGGCGTAGGCCGCTTCGGCAAAAACCCAACCGTCGACCTTCTGGAAATAAGCCTTCTCCGCCTCCGTCGGGTTCTCGGGCCGGGGATATCGCGAATAGACGTTGGCATAGTGCGCCCCGATCACCCGCTCGGGGTAATTGCGCACCAGCGACAACTCGACCCCGGCGCCGAGATCGGAGCCGCTGACCAGGAAACGCTCATAGCCCAATTCGGTCATCTGCTTCGCGAAGAGATGCGCAATCCGCGTCAGGTTCATGCCCTTGCTGCGCGGGTGCGGCGAAAAACCGAAGCCGACCAGTGAGGGAATGACCACGTCGAATGCACGCCCCTCCTCCGGTAGCGTCAGGCGCGAGACCAGCGGCAGTAATTCGACGAAGTTGGATGGCCAGCCATTGAGCAGCAGCAGTGGCGTGGCAGTGCCACCCTGCGCCTTGGCATGCACGATGTGCAGCCGCACGCCGTCGATGTCGGTGGTGAATTGCGGGTAGCCGTTGAGCGCCCGCTCCGCCGCCCGCCAGTCGAAATCCTCGCCCCAATAGGCGACGAGCTTGCGTAGAAAATTCAAATCCGTGCCGTAGTCCCAGCCCGCGTCCTCGACTCCCTCGGGAAAGCGCGTCTGGGCGAGCCGCGCGTGAAGATCGCTGAGCTGCTCGTCGGGTACGTCGATGCTGAAAGCCTGCATGATGCGGTCCTTTTCCATTGCGCTGGACGATCCAACGTTTATGGCTGCGCCTGCTGACAGGGCGTGTCAGCAATGGCGCTGCATCAGGCGACCTCGATCTCGCACCAGTGACTGTAGGGCCGCTCGGGGGTGGTGAGCACCGACGGGAAATGCGGTTGGTGCACCGCGTCCGGAAAGGCCTGGTCTTCCAGGCAGAAGCCGGAAAACTGCCCGTAGTGCCGGCCGTTGAGCCCGGGAGCCTGGATGTCCGTGTAGACGGCGTTATAGAGTTGCACGCCCGGCTGGTCGCTCCACAGTTTCAGCGTCAACGCACCGTCCGGTGCTTTGACCGTGGCGATCGGATCGTTGAGATCGCGCCCGGCGTAGAGCACCAGATTGCCGTCATAGGTGATCGGCATGCCATCCGCATCGAACAGCGTCCGCGGCACCTGGAAATCCCATTTGGTGCCCTTGACCGGCAGGATGGCGCCGGTGGGGATCAGGTTTTCATCGTTCTGGGTGAAGGCGCTGGCGTTGATCTGGTAGCTATGGTCGAGCACGCTGTCGGTGGCGCCAAGGTTGAAATACTGGTGTTGCACCACGCTGATCGGGGTGGCGCGATCGGTGACGGCCGAAAGATCGAGCCGCAGCCGGTTGCCGGTGAGCGTATAGACCGCGGTGAAGGTGACGTTGCCCGGATACCCCATCGCGCCATCGGGGCTGAAATGGGTGAAGCGCAAGGCATTGGAAGCCTCGTCGGCTTCGCCAGCCCACACCTGCATCCCGAGCCCTTCGGCCCCGCCGTGCAGCTGGTTGGCCCCCTCGTTCGGCGGCAGGCGATACTCCTTGCCATCGATGGAGAAGCTGGCGCCGCCGATGCGATTGGCGACGCGGCCGGCGAGCGCGCCAAGATGCGGGCTGTGCGCCGGGTAATCGGCAAAGTTTTCGAGGCCGAGCACCACCGAGCGCTTGCCGCCGGCCACCGGCACCCGCCAGTCGCGCACCACCACGCCATAGCCGATGATATCGACCTCGACGCCGGTATCGCTGCTGAGCGTGAACTGGTCGACGCGCTTGCCGTTGAATTCGCCGAACTGGCTTACGGAAATGGTCATTGGCGGCTCTCCTCCCTCGCAATGCTTTTCGGCATTGCTGATAGCCGGTTTGTAGCCGCGGGCAAAGCGGCGAACGTTGCGGGGGCGATCGAGACAACAATTCCCTGTCGTGCGGTCTTGACGTACGCACCGCAAGCCGACAGGTTTCCATAAAGGTCATTGGCAAAACCGGTTCGTCCGAGACTAGGGGCCGCGTGAACGAAAATCCGGATCTCAGGCGGGCAACCGTCCATGATGTGGCCCGCGAGGCGGGCGTTTCGCTGGCAACTGTCGATCGCGTGCTCAACGGCCGGCCCGGCGTCCGGCCGGTCACCGCCGAAAAGGTCGAGCGCGCCATCGCAGTGCTGGATTTCCGGCGCGACCTTTCGGCCTCGCTCCTGGCAAGGTCGCGCGATTTGCGCCTGCGCTTCATCATTCCCGATGGCAGCAACGAGTTCATGGTCAATCTCGGCGCCGCCATTGCACGGCGGGTGCGCCCCGCGGCCGGCGAGCGGATGAGCATCGAAACCAGCACCTACCGGGCGCTGGATGCGGCGGCGCTGGCCGCCAGCATCGATGCGCTGGAGCCCAAGAGTTGCGACTGCGTAGTGGTAGTTGCCACCGAGGACGATGCGGTGCATCGGGCGATCGACGCGGCGACGCGGCGCGGCATCGCGGTGATGACGCTGGTGTCGGACCTGCCCGGCTCGTCGCGAAAACATTTCATCGGCATCGACAATATCGCCGCCGGCCGCACGGCAGGGTCGCTACTGGGCCGATTTTGCGCCGCGGGCGGTGAAATTGCGCTGATCGCCGGCTCGCTGGCGTTGCGCGACCACCGCGAGCGCTATGAAGGTTTTGCCGGACTGCTGCGCGAGGAGTTTCCGCGCCTCAGCCTTGTCGGCCCGTTCGAGGGGCACGACGAGCGAGCGGAGACCGAGCAACTGGTCGCAGAGGTCTTGGATCGCCATCCCAATCTCGTCGGGCTCTACAATGTCGGCGCCGGCAATGCCGGGCTCATCGCCGCGCTGCAGCGATCGGGCAAGAGCGGCAAAGTGCGGGTCATCGCCCACGAACTCAGCGAAACCACCAGGCTAGGGCTGATGCATGGGGTGATCGACGTGATCCTCGACCAGAACCCGGACGGAGAAATCCGGGCGGCGATCGAGGCGGCGCGCGGGCTGGCGCTCGGGCGGGAAAACGGCGAATCCCGCGATCAGCACCCCGAGGCCATCGAAATCGGGATTTTCCTCCGCGACAATCTGCGGTAAGAAGCAGCCACGCCAAACAACGACCCTGAATGGGGTAGGAGGACAGTTCGATGCGTCTTGCAACCAATTTTGAGGTACGTGCCTCATGACCTATCTCGGCATCGATGTCGGCACCTCCGGCGTCAAGGCAATCCTGATCGACGAAGCCGGCAAGGCACTCGGCGAGGCCACGGCGGCTGCAACCGAGCCGGTGCGGCCAAAACCCGGCTGGTCGGAACAGAACCCGGCCGACTGGTGGAGCGCCACGCTCTCGGCGGTCGACAAGCTCTCCAAATCGCATCCGGCTGAACTCGCCGCCGTGCGCGGGCTCGGACTTTCGGGCCACATGCATGGCGCGACGCTGCTCGACAAGAACGACGCGGTGCTCCGCCCGGCCATCCTCTGGAACGATGGCCGCTCCAGCGCCGAATGCGCCGAGATGGAGACCGCCTGCCCGCAGCTGCGGTCGATCGCCGGCAATATCGCCATGCCGGGCTTTACCGCCCCGAAAATCGCCTGGGTGCGCAAGCACGAGCCGGAAATCTACGCCAAGATCGCCAAGGTCTTGCTGCCCAAGGACTACGTCCGGCTGCTGCTCACCGGCGAATATGTCTCGGAAATGTCCGACGCCGCCGGAACGCTATGGCTCGATGTCGCAAAGCGCGACTGGTCCGATGTTCTGCTGGCCGTCACCGGCCTCAACCGCAGCCACATGCCGTCGCTGGTCGAGGGCAGCGCCCCGTCGGGCACGCTGAAGCCGGAACTGGCGGCGCGCTGGGGCATGACCGGCAAGGTCGTGGTCGCCGGCGGGGCGGGCGATAACGCCGCATCGGCCTGCGGCATCGGCGCCATCCGGCCGGGCGAGGGGTTCGTTTCGATCGGCACCTCGGGCGTGCTGTTCGTCTCCAATGACCGGTTCCGCCCTAATACCGAAGGCGCGGTGCATGCTTTCTGCCACGCCATTCCGAATACCTGGCACCAGATGGGCGTGATCCTTTCTGCGACCGACAGCCTCAACTGGCTGGCGAAGGTCATGGGGCAGGACGCGGCCAAGCTTTCGGGCGATGCCGAGGCCCAGTTCAAGGGACCGGGCGAGGAGATCTTCCTGCCCTACCTTTCGGGCGAGCGCACGCCGCACAACAATGCCAATGCCCGCGGGTCCTTTGTCGGCCTCTCGCATCTTTCCGATCCGGCGCATTTGGCGCAGGCAGTGATGGAGGGCATCGCCTTTGCCTTCCGCGACAGCCAACAGGTGCTGAGCGATGCGGGCACGAAAATCGACCGGCTGCTTGCCGTCGGCGGCGGCTCGCGCTCGGCGCTGTGGCTGAAACTGATTGCTACCAATCTCAACATGGAAATCGCCCTGCCGCATGACGGCGATTTCGGCGGAGCCTTCGGCGCCGCCCGGCTGGGGCTTTGCGCCGCCACCGGCGCGGACCCGGCAAGTGTCATGACCATGCCCGCCATCAAGACCGTGATCGCGCCCGACAAGAGCCTGATCGCCGCCTATTCCGACCAATATGCGCGCTACCGCGCCCTTTATCCCGCCATCGAGGAGGCACGCCAGTGACTGATTTTTTCAAGGGAATTTCGCCGGTCAAGTTCGAGGGGCCGCAGAGCACGAGCGAGCTGGCCTATCGCCACTACAACAAGGACGAAAAAATCCTTGGCAAGACGATGGAAGAGCACATCCGCCCGGCCGTCGCCTACTGGCATTCCTTTGCCTGGGAAGGCGGCGACCCGTTCGGCGGCCGTACCTTCGACCGGCCGTGGTTCGGCCCGTCGATGGAGCATGCGAAAATCAAGGCCGACGTGGCTTTTGAACTGTTCGACCTGCTCGACGTGCCGTTCTTCTGCTTCCACGACCGCGACATCGCCCCAGAAGGCGAGACGCTGGCCGAGAGCAATCGGAATGTGCGCGGCATTGCCGAAATCTTCGCCCGCAAGATGGAAACCTCGCGCACGAAACTGCTGTGGGGCACGGCGAACCTGTTCTCGAACCGCCGCTTCATGTCGGGCGCCGCGACCAATCCCGATCCCGATGTTTTCGCCTATGCCGCCGGGCAGGTGAAGAACGTGCTCGAAGTCACCCATGAGCTCGGTGGTCAGAACTACGTGCTATGGGGCGGTCGCGAAGGCTACGAGACGCTGCTCAATACCAAGATCAAGCAGGAGCAGGACCAGGCGGCCCGCTTCCTCACCATGGTCATCGAGCATGCCAAGAAGATCGGCTTTACCGGCCAGATCCTGATCGAGCCGAAGCCGCAGGAACCCGCCAAGCACCAGTACGACTACGACGTCGCGACCGTCTACGGGTTCCTGAAGACCTACGGGCTCGAAAAGGAAGTGAAGGTCAATATCGAAGTCGGCCACGCCTTCCTTGCCGGCCACAGCTTTGAGCACGAGCTGGCAGTCGCTGGCGGGCTCGGGATTTTGGGCTCGGTCGACGCCAACCGCAACGATTTGCAGTCGGGCTGGGACACCGACCAGTTCCCCAACAATCCGGGCGAAATGGCGCTGGCCTTCTACCAGATCCTCAAGGCCGGCGGCTTGGGCAAGGGTGGCTTCAATTTTGACGCAAAAGTGCGCCGCCAGTCGATCGATCCGGCCGACCTGCTGCACGGGCATGTCGGCGGCCTTGATATCCTCGCCCGCGGCCTCAAGGGCGCCGCGGCACTGATCGAGGACGGCACTTACGACAAGGTGGTCGATGCCCGCTATGCCGGTTGGCAGGGCGAAGAGGGCAAGGCGATCCTGGCCGGCAAACGCACGCTCGCCGATCTCGCCGCCCGGGTCGAGAAGGAAGGGATCAATCCCGAGCCGAAGTCCGGGCAGCAGGAATATCTCGAGAACATCGTCAACCGCTTCGTGTGATCGAACGCGTTCGGCACCACTTTGCCCCACGCACTGCGTCCCCCTCTCCCCTTGTGGGAGAGGGGGGATCGGCGCAGCCGAGACGGGTGAGGGGTCTGCTGACTCCGTGTATGCCGCCTTACCCCTCATCCGGCGCTCCGCGCCACCTTCTCCCTCAAGGGGAGAAGGGAAGACGAAGGAATTGCCATGGCTACCATCACCAATCCCATCCTCCCCGGCTTCAACCCAGATCCCTCGATCCTGCGCGTCGGCGATGACTATTACATCGCCACCTCGACCTTCGAATGGTACCCGGGCGTGCAGATCCATCACTCCACCGATCTCGCGAACTGGGACCTCGTCACCCGGCCGCTGTCGCGCAAAAGCCAGCTCGACATGCGCGGCGATCCAGATAGCTGCGGCATCTGGGCGCCGTGCCTGACCTATGCAGATGGGCTGTTCTGGCTGATCTATACCGACGTCAAGCGCAAGGACGGCTCGTTCAAGGACGCGCACAATTACCTCGTCACGGCCCCGTCGATCGAAGGGCCATGGTCCGACCCGGTCTATATGAATTCCTCGGGGTTCGATCCGTCCCTGTTCCATGACGATGACGGCAAGAAGTGGTTCGTCAACATGCTGTGGGACCACCGCGTGCGGCCGTTGCTGTTCGCCGGCATCGCGCTGCAGCAATACGATCCGGAGGCCAAGAAGCTCATCGGCCCGATCAAGAACATCTACCAGGGCACCGAACTCAAACTCGTCGAAGGCCCGCACCTGTACAAGCGCGCCGGCAAGGACGGAAAGCCTTGGTACTATTTGCTGACCGCCGAGGGCGGCACCGGCTATTCGCACGCCATCACCTTCGCGCGCTCGCGCAATATCGATGGGCCGTACGAAAACCATCCGCTGACCTATATCGTCACGTCGAAGGATACCCCGCTCAACCCGCTGCAGCGGGCCGGGCATGGCGATTGGGTCGATACCCCGGACGGCAAGACCTATATCGTGCACCTCACCGGCCGCCCGACGACGCAAAAGCGCCGCTGTGTCCTGGGCCGCGAAACCGCGATCCAGGAAGCCGAGTGGCGCGATGACGATTGGCTGTGGCTGAAGAACGGCAGCAACGTACCGGAGCTGCAGGTCGAAGTGCCGGGCACGTTCGATGAGGCCAAATACTGGGCCGAGCAGCGCTACAGCTTCGAGGCGGGAAAACCGCTGCACAAGGACTTCCAGTGGCTGCGCACGCCGGAGACCGAGCGCATCTTCTCGCTGAGCGCCAAGCCCGGCGTGCTGCGCCTCTACGGCCGGGAATCGGTCGGTTCGTGGTTCGAGCAGGCGCTGGTCGCCCGCCGGCAGACGCATTTTTCCTATGATGCGGAAACCGTGGTGGATTTCTCGCCTGTCGACGAGCGCCAGTTCGCCGGGCTCAACGCCTATTATAGCCGTTACAATTTTCATTACCTGACGGTGACCGCCCACTCGGATGGCCAGCGCGAACTGCTGATCATGAGTTCGATGGCGAGCCATCCGGATGGAAAATTGACCTATCCGGCCGAGCCGGTTTCCATTCCGAAGGCGGGCAAGGTCAGGCTAGCGCTGACCATCCGCGGCGACAAGCTGCAGTTCTTCTATGCGCTGGAAGGGCAGGCCTTGCAGCCGGTCGGGCCGGTGCTCAATGCGTCATTGCTATCGGACGAGTGCGGCGGGCATGCCGAGCATGGGTCATTCACGGGTGCCTTCGTCGGCGTTGCGGCGAGCGATTTGAATGGAACCGCCAAGCCGGCGGATTTCGAATATTTTGTCTATCGGCCGGTGCGGGATGCGAGCGATCGGTATGATTGGGGGGCGAGGTAGGTTCGGCATAGGCGCTCGAGTTCCGGGCACCCCCTCCCCAGCCCTCCCCACAAGGGGGAGGGTGTCGGATGGAGCGTGGGCGCGGGCGGTGACACCAACACCGGAAAGCACCCTCCCCCTGTGGGGAGGGCTGGGGAGGGGGTGGCCACCCGCACAACCCACCGCCACAAATCTCCACACCCCGGTTGGCATCGCGTATCAACTGCCTTAAGTTCGCCACTTCTCTTCGCCCCAAGCCGCAGAGTTGATGGACCAAACACCCTACGATCCGACACCTGCTGCTGAGCTTCCGGTCGCGGTGATCACGCCGATGATGGGCCAGTTCCTTGAGATCAAGGCGGTCAATCCGGGGTATCTGCTGTTCTATCGCATGGGCGATTTCTACGAGATGTTCTTCGAGGACGCCGAAATCGCCAGCCAGGCGCTCGGCATCGTGCTCACCAAGCGTGGCAAGCACCTCGGTCAGGATATCCCGATGTGCGGCGTGCCGATCCATGCGGCGCAGGACTACCTCAAGAAGCTGATCTCGCTCGGCCATCGCGTCGCCATTTGCGAGCAGATCGAGGACCCGGCCGAAGCGCGCAAGCGCGGCGGCAAATCGCCGGTGAAGCGCGACGTGGTGCGGCTGGTGACCCGCGGCACCATCACCGAAGACGACCTGCTGCCGGCCCGCTCGTCGAATTTCCTCGCCAGCCTCGCGATGATCCGGCACGGCGAAACCGATTTCGCGCTGGCTTGGGCCGATATCTCGACCGGCGAGGTCTCGGTCATCGATATCGCTGCGCAGGCACTGGCGGATGAGCTGGCGCGCATCGATCCGGCGGAAATGGTTCTGACGCAGACGACGAAAACGGCGCTGCTCGAGGCCCATATCGCCCTGCCCGGCACGGTGCTGGCGCTGCTCGATATCGAACACTTCGACAGCGAACAGGCCGGCGCGCGGCTGGCGCAGGTTTTTCCCGGTGACATCGTCGATCCGACCGCGTTTTCACGCGGCGGGCGGGCGGCACTCGGGGCGCTGCTCGGCTATGTGTTGGACTCGCAAAAGGGCAAGTCGCTGGCGTTGCGGCCGCCGCAGGCCGAGCGGGTCGCCGCGCATATGGCGATCGACCTAGCGACGCGCAATTCGCTGGAAATCCTTGAAACCCAGAAGGGTGCACAAAAAGGCTCGCTGCGGCACGAGATCGATCTTTGCGTTACCCCGCCCGGTTCGCGCCTGTTGGCGCGGCGGCTGGCGGCGCCGCTTTGCGATCCGAAACCGATCAATGCGCGCCTCGATGTGGTCGAAACCCTGCTCGGGCAAAGCTTGCTCAACGAGCGGCTGCGGCAGGGGCTGAAGGCGGTGCCCGATTTGACGCGCGCGCTGACCCGGCTGGCGCTGGAACGCGGCGGCCCGCGCGACCTTGCGGCGATCGCTTCGGCTATCACCGCCGCCCGGGAGCTCGCAACGCGGCTCGCAGCGCTCGACGATGCACCGGACGATCTTGCGGCGCTACGGCAGACCCTGGCCGACGCGCCGGACACGCTCGCCGCCGAACTGCGCCTCGCCGTCGACGACGAGCCGCCCTTCCTCGCCCGCGATGGTGGCTTCGTGCGCAAGGGGTTCGATGCCACCCTCGATGCCGAGCGGGCGCTGGCGTCGGAGACCCGCGCCGTGGTCGCCGCATTGCAGGCGCGGCTGATCGATGAGACCGAGGTCAAGTCGCTGAAGATCCGACACAATGGCGTTTTGGGCTATTTCGTCGAAGTGCCGGCGGCGCATGGCACAAAGCTCTTGGAAGAGCCGCATCGGGCGACCTTCATCCATCGCCAGACCATGGCCAATGCCATGCGTTTCACCACCGCGGAACTCGCCGAACTCGAGGGCCGCATCGCCCGGGCGCACGAGGCCTCACTCGAGATCGAAGCGAAGATCTTCGCCCGGCTCTGCGCCCTGGTTCTGGCCGAAACCGACACTTTGCGCGATACGGCTGACGCGCTGGCCGAGCTCGATGTCGCGGCCGGGCTGGCGCATCTTGCGGCGAACCTGGGCTGGTGCCGGCCTGTGGTCGACAACTCGCTGGCCTTCGCGATCGAGTCCGGCCGTCACCCGGTCGTCGAAGCCATGGTCAAGGCCGACGGGCACAGCTTTGTCGCCAATGACTGCGATCTTTCCGGGTCGGACATCAAAAAGGGCGGCCAGCTCTGGCTGGTCACCGGCCCGAACATGGGCGGCAAATCGACGTTCTTGCGTCAAAATGCCCTGATCGCCATTCTCGCGCAGATCGGCAGCTATGTGCCGGCCAGCAAAGCCCATATCGGGGTGGTCGACCGCGTGTTCTCGCGCGTCGGGGCGTCGGACGATATCGCCGGCGGGCGCTCGACGTTCATGGTCGAAATGGTCGAAACCGCCGCCATCCTCAACCGGGCCACCGGGCGCTCGCTGGTCATCCTCGACGAGATCGGCCGCGGCACCGCGACCTTCGATGGGCTGTCGATCGCCTGGGCAGCCGTCGAGGCCCTGCATGATGTTACCGGCTGCCGCGCACTGTTCGCCACGCACTTCCACGAACTCACCAGCCTCAGCAAAACCCTGGCCCGGGTCTCCAATCACACCATGAAGGTGCGCGAATGGGAGGGCGACGTGGTATTCCTGCACGAGGTCGCCAATGGCGCGGCCGATCGCAGCTACGGCATCCAGGTTGCAAAGCTGGCCGGATTGCCCGAAACTGTATTGGCACGGGCACGGCAGGTTCTTGGCGTGCTCGAACAGCGCTCTTCCGGGACGCCGACTGCCGTGCTAGACGATTTACCACTGTTCGCACACCAGCCCCCCCCTCAAAAAGTGCTATCCGATTTAGTAAGTAGTATGCTCGATAGTGTGCGTCCCGACGAACTGACGCCGCGTCAGGCAATCGAGTTAGTGTATGAGTTGAAGAAGGCCCGCGATGCTGCTCGCCGAAGTTGAGACCCGTCCGCGAAAACCGCTGTTTGCGGTACAGCCGGCAGAAAAGCTCCTGGCGGAGCTAGCCGAAGTACTCGGCGACCAGTCGCCGCGATCGCCCGCCGCACGCGCCATCGTGCTGGCGACGATGCGCAAGACGCTCACCGACGCCCGCAAGGCCGCCGAAGACGAACTGCAGGCCACCGGCAAGGGCATGCGCTGCGCGATGAACCTGGCGCAGGCCGAAGACGAAATCATCCGCGCCATCCATCTCTACGCCATCCGCAACGTCTATCCGGTCGATAACCCGTCCGGCGCCGAAGCGATCTCGATTGCCGCCGTTGGCGGCTACGGCCGCGGCACGCTGGCCCCCGGCTCCGACATCGACCTGTTGTTCATCCTGCCCTACCGGCAGACGCCCTGGGGCGAGCAGGTCACCGAATACATCCTCTATATGCTCTGGGATCTGGGCCAGAAGGTCGGCCATGCCGTGCGCTCGGTGGATGAATGCATGCGCATGGCGCGCTCCGACATGACCGTCCGCACCGCAACGCTCGAGGCGCGGTTCCTCACCGGCGACAGCGGGCTCTTCAACCAGCTGGTCACGCGTTTCGAAACCGAGATCATGCCCAAGACCGGGCCCGAATTCATCGCCGCCAAAATGGCCGAGCGCGAAGAACGCCACCGGCAGATGGGCAATACCCGCTACGTGGTCGAGCCCAACGTCAAGGACGGCAAGGGTGGGCTACGCGACCTCAACACGCTGTTCTGGATCGGCAAATACTTCTATCAGGTCAAGACTGGCGAGGAACTGGTCGAAAAGGGCGTGCTCAGCGCCGAGGAATATCGCCTCTTCCAGCGCGCCGAGGATTTCCTTTGGGCCATCCGCTGCAACCTGCATTTCCTCACCGGCCGTGCCGACGAGAAGCTGACCTTCGACGTGCAGCCCGATCTTGCCCACCGCCTCGGCTTTTCCGATCGGGCCGGCATGCTGGCGGTCGAGCGCTTCATGAAGCGCTATTTCCTGGTGGCCAAGGACGTGGGCGATCTGACCCGCATCTTCTGCACCTCGCTCGAATTCAACCACGCCAAGCCGCTCGATATGGTCGGGCGGGTGCTGGCGCCGTTCCGGCGCGGCAAGACGCGGATCAAGGGCGAGGCCGATTTCGTCATCGATACCGGCCGGCTGAACCTGGCGCGGCCCGACGTGTTCCAGACCGACCCGGTCAACCTGATCAAGTGCTTCCATATCGCCGGGCAGTTGGACCTGCTGTTCCACCCCGATGCAATCAAGGACATCACCCGCTCGCTGCGGCTGATCAATGCCGATCTGCGTGCCAACCAGCAGGCCAACAGCTATTTCCTCGAGATTCTGACCGCGCCCAGATCGGTCGAGCGCATGCTGCGGCAGATGAACGAGAGCGGCGTCTTGGGCAAGTTCGTGCCCGAATTCGGCAAGATCGTCGCCCTGATGCAGTTCAACATGTACCATCACTATACCGTCGATGAGCACCTCATCCGGGCGGTAGGCGTGATGGCCGAGATCGCCAATGGCGGGCTGAAGCAGGAACTGCCACTGACGCATGAATTGCTGCCGCACCTCAACGATGTGCGGCTTTTGTATGTGGCACTGTTCCTGCACGACATCGCCAAGGGGCGGCCCGAGGACCACTCCACCGCTGGCGCCCGTATTGCGCGCAAATTCTGCCCGCGGCTGGGGCTCTCGCCGGCCGAGACCGATACCGTCGCCTGGCTGATCGAATATCACCTGCTGATGAGCGAAGTGGCGCAGGCCCGCGACATCCAGGACCCGGAAACCGCCAAGGCCTTTGCCGACGTGGTGCAATCGCCGCAGCGGCTGGCGCTGCTGATGATCCTCACCGCCTGCGATATTCGCGCCGTCGGGCCCGGGGTGTGGACCGGCTGGAAAGGCTCGCTGCTGCGCTCGCTCTATTTCGCCACCGAACCGCTGCTCTCGGGCGGGCATTCGCAGGTCACGCAGCGCGACCGCATCGCGGCGGCCAAGCATGTGCTGGCCAACAGCCTCACCTCCTGGCCGCAGCCCGAAATCGAGGCCTACGAAGGCCGCCAATACGACCACTACTGGCTGCGCGCCGAACCGGAACTGCAGATCGAACACGCCCGGATGATCCACGCCGCCGATACGGCGGGGCAGCCTTTTGCCGGCTCGATCCGGGTCAAGGCCTTCGAGGGCATCACCGAGGTGTCGTTCTATACGCCGGACCATCCGCGGCTGCTGTCGCTGATCGCGGGCGCCTGCACCATGGCGGAAGCTTCGATTATCGGGGCGCAGATCTTTTCCACCCGCGACGGCCGCGCCATCGATACTTTTAGGCTGCGCCGGGCCTTTACTTCCGACGAAGACGAAAAGGTCCGCGCCACTCGGATCATCGACACGGTCAAGCAATTGCTGCAGGGCCGCCGCCAGATCCTGATCGACCTGGGCAAGGAAAGCCGCCACAACCGGCGCCTGAAGCCGTTCACGCTGCCCGCCGAAGTGCAGGTTTCCAATACGCTGTCGGAAAAATTCACCGTCATCGAGGTTTCCGGCCTCGACCGCACGGGCCTGCTGCACCAGCTGACGCGCGAGATTTCCGATCTCAATCTCACCATCGGTTCGGCCCATATCGGTACCTATGGCGAAAAGGCGGTGGACGTTTTCTACGTCACCGACCTCACTGGCCACAAAATCGACAGCAAGGTGCGGCAACGCAAGATTCGCGATGCGCTGCTGGCGGTATTCGAGCCGCTATCCCACAGCCAGCCGGCGCAGCGGGCGGCGGGCTGAGTTTTTTGACTTTCCATTGACTTCAGCCCTCTCCCGGCGCGGAAGGGCATCTTCATGCTGCAAGGCGATGTCCGGCCATGAGCCTCTACCGCAATTTCATCAATGTCGGCGTCCTGACGCTGGGCAGCCGCGTGCTGGGCTTTGCCCGCGACGCGCTGATGGCGGCGGTGCTGGGCACCAGCCCGGCGGCAGACGCCTTCAATGCGGCATTCCGGTTTCCCAATCTCTTTCGCCGGCTGTTTGCGGAAGGGGCTTTCAATACTGCCTTCGTACCGATGTTCGCCACGGCGCTGGAGCGGGATGGGCCCGACAAGGCGAGGCTCCTGGCCGGCCGCATCATGTCGTGGCTGGTGGCGGTGGTGCTGGGCGTCACGGTGCTGTTCGAAATCTTCATGCCCTGGATCACGGTGGCGTTCGTGCCGGGCTTCGTCAACGATCCGGCAAAACTCGAACTGACGGTGTTTCTCACCCGCATCATGTTCCCCTACCTCGCCTGCATGTCGCTGATGGCGGCGTATGCGGCGATCCTCAACAGCCTGGGGCGGTTTTTCGCCGCTGCCTTCGCGCCAATCCTCCTCAACATCGTCAATATCGGGGCGCTGATCCCGCTTGCCGTGATGGCGCTGAACAACCCGGCTGAAACCGCGTTCTGGGTCGGCATTGCGACGATGGCCGGCGGCGTAGCGCAACTGCTTCTGGTCTATTGGGCCATCAAGCGCGCCGGCTTCGTTCCGCGCATCGGCCTGCCACGGTTCGATCCGGAAGTGCGCCGGTTCTGGCTGCTGGCGATCCCGGCGATCATGACCGGCGGCATCACCCAGATCAATATCATCGTCGGCACCACCATCGCCTCGGGTTCGGATGGCGTGATCTCGATCCTCAGCCTCGCCGACCGGCTCTATCAACTGCCGCTCGGCATTGTGGGCATCGCCATCGGCACCGTGCTGCTGCCGGAACTATCCCGCCACCTCGGCGCCGGGCGGGATAGCGAGGCGCGCGCTTCCCAGAGCCAGTCGCTGCTGCTGTCGATGCTGCTGTCCATGCCCGCGGCGACTGCCCTCGTCGCACTCGCCACGCCGATCGTCCGCGTGCTCTACGAGCGCGGGCTTTTCAATGCCGTGGCCACAGTCAAGGTTTCCGAAGCCTTGATTGCGTTCGCTGTCGGGCTGCCGGCCTATGTGCTGATCCGGGTGCTGCAGCCGGGCTATTTTTCGCGCAACGATACCAAGACGCCCACCATCTTCGCCGGCATTTCGGTTGTCGCCAATATCGGTCTTTCGCTGCTGCTGTTTCCCAGCCTGCAGCATGTCGGCATTGCGCTGGCGACCTCGATCTCGGCCTGGCTGAACGCCATTCTGCTGGCGATTTTCCTGGCCTTGCGCGGACATTTTTCACTGACCTTGTCGGAATGGAAGAACCACGCCCTGGTCATTGCCTGCAGCGTCATCATGGGAGCGGTGCTCTATGGCTTCGCCGAGCATGCGGGGGCGATCTTTGCCTCGGGATTCTCGTTTCCGCAGCAAGCGCTGACGCTGCTGGTCATCTGCACCTACGGCATCGTGCTCTATTTCACGCTGATCCACTTCA
>JAQGKB010000252.1 GCA_028290345.1 Hyphomicrobiales bacterium
GAGGTAACGTAGACGCGCTTGAGGTTCGGCAGCGCCGCTTTCATCGTCCAGATCGTACCGCGCGCCATGTTTCCCGCGCCGATCAAACCCACCTCGGTCGTATCGCGGCCGTGCAACTACTTGATCGCCACTGCAGCGCCGGCGCCGGTGCGAAGGCCAAAGCTCCACCGCTCATCGACGATGGCGCGGAACTCACCGGTCTCGGGGTCGCTGAGCAGCTCCAGCCGAGTGGGGCCACCCTCGAGCCGCTCGCTTCCCGGGATGGAGCTCACCACCCGGAAACCCACCGCCGGCAGCCGCGTCACCGCACAGAGTTTGGCCCGGAATCTCGCCTGCAGCGGCTCGCCCTCCAGAGTGAGCATGCGGGGGCTGGACCAGATGACGGCACCGGCGTCATGCGCCAGCAGCGTCTCTTCGGCGATCCGCACAACATCGGCGGGATCGAGCAGGTCGAGGGTGTCCTTCAGCGAGAGATAGAGGAGCCTGCTTTTGGCTGCACCCGTTGCAGCCGCTGGGGGTGAGACACTCTGCTGAAGCGATAACGACATTGCTGATCCAAAATTCTTGACCTATTGCCTAAACCGTAGGCACACACAACTTATGCCAAAAGCCTAGACACATTTTCCGACATGCGCAACGAATTTCGAATGGTGGAAATGAAACGAGTTACTGGCCTCGTGCATTTGAACGGTGTACGCCTACTTCAACTTAACGGAGTGACTTCAGGATGACGGTCGAACAGGAGGTGCGGCGCCGGGGCAGACCGGGGAGCGGCCAAGCCGATTCCATCCAGTCGCTGGTCAAGGCGCTCGCGATTCTTGAGTGCCTCGCCAATTCGGCCGAGCCCGTGGGGGTGACCGAGGTCGCCAATCAGATCGGCGTGCCCAAGGCGACTGCGCATCGCCTGCTCGCAACCTTGCATGCCAACGATGCCGTCACCTACAGCGCGGATACGCAGCGCTATAGCCTCGGTCCGAGCATCATGCGCTATGGCTTGATGGGTGTGCAGCGCCTGTCGCTGCACAAGCTGGGCCGGGCACACATCGAAAGGCTGCATCGCTCCACCGGCGAGACGGCGGTGCTGGCAAT
The DNA here is from genome assembly GCA_028290345.1 of Hyphomicrobiales bacterium. Classification (GTDB taxonomy): domain Bacteria; phylum Pseudomonadota; class Alphaproteobacteria; order Rhizobiales; family Devosiaceae; genus JAQGKB01. The sequence goes on from JAQGKB010000252.1 coordinate 1,090, forward strand.
TCGGCAGGGCGACGTGAAGCTCTTCATCGATCAGGTGGAAAGCGATGAGGAGATCCGCCACAAGGCCAAGCTGGGCGAGCGGTTGCCGCTCTATCACGGCGGCGCCGGCATCGCGATGCTGGCGTTCCTCAGGCGTGATGAGTTGGAAGAATATCTGGTCCGCGGCAATTTTCAGCGCATCACACCCGGCACGATCACCGATCCCGAGCAGCTCCGCAGGGAAGTGGAAATGGTGCGCAAGCGCCGCTATGCGATCACCCGGACGGAACGCACGACATCAATCGGATCGCCGGTATTGGACCACAGGGGAACGGTGGTGGGGGCAATCGGCGTCTTCGCGCCGACGTTCCGCGTCCCGCCGAATCGGGTGACCGAGTACGCGGAACTGGTCCGGGATTCGGCGGACAAGCTGTCGGCCGAAATGGGATATTCTCAGTACTTCCACACCATCGCCTGAGCGGGTTGCGCCGTGGTCAGGCGTGAAAGGCGTGCGGCTTGAGCGACAACAGGCAGCGCTCGATCGAGGCCGCCTCTATCTGCCGATAGTGCTCGAACTCATCGAGAACGGGCGCGCCGAGATCGCTCTCGAACGCCGCCTGGCTCGGACTGGCGCCGAACTGCTGCGCAGCCGCATCGCCGAGATTGGATTGAAAAATCCCGGCCGCGCTGACCGGCAGAAAGTCCTCGTAGACGATCGGATCGGCCTGTAGCAGGCCCGCCTGCAACAGTTCCTCGACCGAGCCGGTTTCGCCGCGACGATTGGCGGCCGTTTTTCCCGCTTCCGTCAGCGAGTAGCTGAAATAGCCAAGCCCTGCCGTGCGAATGGCATCCCAACTGTCCGGGAAGTGCTTGAACACGTGCTGCAGGCGCGTTTCATAGCCCAGGCTCTTGTCGCCCGCCCGCACCTCGTCGAGCAGGCGATCATAGAGCGCCCTGCCCTTGCGGGTCAGCGCAATGCCCCGCTGTTCGATTTCACCAAAGCGCGCCGTGTGCGAGCCGGCTTGCCACACTCCCAACGCCGTTTTGAACGAGACCGGCTCTTCGAGCGCCTTGAACGAAGTCTGCCGCAGCAGGATCGGGCACGCCCGGGTCGGCGGCCCTTCGATGACCGCCTTGGCGGCGATGCCGCGCTCCGGCATCAGCCGCTGCACTGCATCGATATCCAGCGTTCGCGGCGTCAGGTGATTGATGTGCGGCCCCCTGAACGACACCACGTCTGCAATCAGCCGGTGGGCATCGTTCAGGCGCTTGTAGAGCGCGTCGTCGACCAGCGCCTGGTCGTGCCAGCGGAAAGTCTCCAGCACTTCTTCGACAAACAGTGCCGCGTCCCCCTGGTCGAGACCGCCCTGCCGTTCCGCCTTGGCGACGAGATCGAGAGCGCCGGGCGCAAAAATCTTTCGCGCCGCCAGCACTGCTCTTGCGGCGGCCACCAATGCCTGGTCCTCGACAAGGTCGAGCCGCAGCAGCGAGGTGAAGACGCGGAACGGGTTCTTGTTCAGCGCATCTGCACCGACCGGACGGAACGCCGTGGAATGCACGGGGATGCCGGCGACGCTGAGATCGTAGTATCCCACCGGCGCCATTCCCATGACGGCGAAAACGCGCCGCATGGTCGAAAGCTCATCCGCTGTGCCGAGGCGTATCGCCCCATGCCGCTCGTCGGAAATGCGCGCCAGGGAATCAGTGCGTTCGAGATCGGCACGAGCCTGCGCGTGCTGCGCCAGAAACGCGTCATTCACCTCCGCCACGAGTTCCAGGAGCGTTCCATAAGCCGGAACCTCGGCGCGATACATCCGTGACATGGCGGTGGAAAACGCCTGCCGGACTGCGTCGCTGGAGACAAAACCGGTTCCGCTCATGATTGGTCCCATCCCGACATCATTCGGATAAAGCAGTGACGCTTTCAACCAGGTTGATGCGATCCCGTTATGGTGCTGATCCACCGTATCACTCCGAGCATTGACGGCTTGCAGGCGTTCGAATGCGCCGCACGTCACGGCAGCTTTACCCGGGCGGCAACGAACTCAATCTGACGCATCGAGTCCTGGTGGGGCCCAGAAGGGTTCAATGTCACCGTCACCTCGCTCGACCTGCGGCCCGGCGGCGAGTTGGTCTATCTGATGACCGCCACGGCGCCGAAACAGGTGGCGTTCATGACGCGGGCGGGCATGCCGGTCTCCACCGAGTGCAGGGTCACCTACACTGAGGTCTCGCCGCCCGGCCGGCTGGCCTACAAGACCCTCACCGACTTCGTGCCGGACGTGACCCCCTACGAAGTGGCCACAGTCGTTGAGTTTCAGGCCACGGCCGACGGAGTGAAGCTCACCATTACTTTCGACGCCATGCACGACGACCTGTGGACCGAACGCGCCCGCGCTGGCCACGACAGCCAGATGCGCAAGCTGGACGGCCTGCTTGCCGCCCAGGGCAAGACCTTGCGTTCGTGAGGCCCTGGCTCGCCCTCTTGGTGATGGCTTGCGTCGAAATGCTCCTAATTCTTGAAACTGCGGTTGAACGAGGCGGGGTCAGGGTGTCGGCAGTGGTGGAACCGCGCCGGCGGCGTCCATGTCGGTAGACACGCTGACCGCCTGCCACCGGTCTGCTTCAGCCGCTCTCGCCTGCTCGGCCTGGCGGGCATACTGAAAGGCGTCGCTGCCCAGCAGGATGTGCGGCGGCAACGCCTCGGCGTCGGCGATCTTGAGTATGACTTGAGCGACCTTCTCGGGATCGCCGCTCTCGTTGCCCCAGTAGCCCTCCATCTGCTTCATACTCGCCCCGACTGACGAC
>JAQGKB010000283.1 GCA_028290345.1 Hyphomicrobiales bacterium
CGCGGCATCGGCGACACCAATACCTCGCGCAGGAAGCCGAATTCGCGATCCCAAATCACCGAAACCGCCGACTGTACCGAGGTGTACATGATGTTGAGAACGATCACCGCCGGGAAGATGAACTGGAGATACGTGAAAGGCACCACGAAGCGGACTTCGCCGTAGATCTCGCCGCGGAAGAAGGGGTTGAGACCAATGCCGAGGATCAGCACCCAGAGCAGCGGCCGGCTGACGCCACCGATAAGTTGGCCACGGTCACGGACGGCGCGCTTCACCTCGCGCAGCCAAATGGCATAGACGCCCTCCACGAGTTCCAGCCCCATTCGTTCCCCCCGGATTTCAGCGTGTGTGCTCGCCGCCGCGGCGGCCGAATGCGTAGGTCTGCTCGCGTCCGGTGGCCGCAACGTCGCGCAGGTCGCGACCGGTCAACGCCAGGAACACGCCCTCAAGGCTGGGGCTTTCGAGGCTGAACTGGCGCACGCGGCTGCCGAACTCCCCCAGGAAATCATCGATGAAACGACCTTCCCCGACCGGCAGGGTAACCTCTTCGCCGACCGCGACCGCATCGGGGTGCCGGGCGAGGATCGCTGCCCCGACCTCCGCATCGCGCGCCACCACCCGCAGCATCTGATGACCGTAGTCGCGCTTGAGCTTTTCCGGAGCGCCTTCGACGAGGATCTTGCCGTGATCGATGATGCAGACCTGATCACAGTTTTCGACTTCCTCGATGTAGTGAGTGGTGATGACGAGGGTCAGTTCGCGCCGCTTGCGCAGTTCGGTAAGGTACTGCCAGATGCGTGCGCGCGACTGCACATCGAGCCCTACCGTCGGCTCATCGAGAAAGACGATCTTGGAATCGTGCACCAGGGCGCGGGCGATTTCCAGGCGCCGTTTCATCCCCGAGGAGAGGGTGCGCACTAGCCGGTCGCGCCAATCGGCCAGCTCAACCAGTTCGAGCATTTCGGCGATGCGCTGCTTCCGCTCGCGCCGGGGAACCTGGTAGATCAGGCAGTGGAAATTGAGGTTTTCATAGACCGTCAACCGGTCATCGAGGCTTGGCTCCTGGAACACGACGCCGAGCTTCTTGCGTGCCTTCAATGGCTGCCGCGACACGTCATACCCGGCGACTTTTGCAGTTCCCGAATCCGGCTGCAGGATCGAGCAGAGGATATGAAGCAGCGTTGTCTTGCCTGCCCCGTTCGGCCCGAGCAGTGCAAACGCCTCATTCGCGCGTACCGTCAGCGTAATGTCGTCGAGCGCAACCGTATTGCCGTACTGCTTGCGCAGATTGACGAGTTCGATCACGGGTTGATTGGACAATTGAACCGATTCCAAGGGAGATGGCGCCCAGCCGTCGACTCGCCCTCCGCGCGCCCGCCAAGACGCGCTCAGTTGCCGCCCCAAGCAGCAATATAGAAGCAGGTGTTCCCTGGCGTCGCAATAGTGCCGTGACTGCCCACGGCGACGGCAATGGGCAAACGGCTGATCCCGAAGCGGCCAATTCCCCGAGCTTTTGGTTCATTGTAGGCGCCAAGTGCCCCGGAAGCGGGAAAAGCTACTCTGCCCGCTGCTTGGACTGGCCCCGCAACCCCGGGACATCAATGCTGAACATTGAGATTGCCAATGACCGATGGCCCGGCCGCCGCTGCTGGGTGGTCAGCCGCGGCCGTAAAGCGGCATATTGGTCGCCATCACCGTCAGGAACGGAATATTGGCCTCGAGCGGCAGGCTGGCCATGTGGGCGACCGCCCGGCCGATGTGATCGGAGGCGATGCGCGGCTCCGGGGCAATCGTGCCGTTGGCCTGCACCGCCCCGGCCTGCATGTAGGCCGACATCTCGGTGGCGGCATTGCCGATATCGATCTGCCCGCAGGCGACGCCGAAGGCGCGCCCGTCGAGGGTGATCGATTTCGTCAGGCCGGTGATCGCGTGCTTGGGCGCCGTATAGGGCGCCGAATTGGGCCGTGGCCCATAAGCCGAAACCGAGCCGTTGTTGATGATGCGGCCGCCCTGCGGGCGCTGCGCCTTCATCACCCGCAAGGCTTCCCGCGCGCAGAGGAACGATCCGACCAGGTTGATATCGATGATGCTGCGCAGGTCCGCGACCGTCAGTTCATCCAGCGGCACGGCCGGCACGTTGATGCCGGCATTGTTGAACAGCAGGTCGACCCGGCCAAATTTTTCCACCACGGCTTCGAACAGCGCCTTGACCGAAGTCTCGTCCGACACATCGGCCGGCACGACCAGCATGCGGCCGCGCTCCGCGGCCTTTGCCGCCGTCTCCTCGAGCGCACTTGCCCGCCGGCCGGCCAGCGCCACGGTCCAACCCGCGTCGCAGAGCGCCAGCGATACGGCGCGCCCAACCCCGCTGCCCGCACCCGTGACGATGGCGATCCTCAAATCCTGTGACATTTAATTTTCCCCTTGAAACCCTGATCGGTAGCAGCGCGCTGCTGCCACGCACTCGCTCAGATTTTGGCGAACGGTTGGCCTCACATATGATGCGCCAAGTGCTCGCCATTGCGGAAAGCCATTGCCATGATGGTCAGCACCGGATTGAAACCGCCATTGGTCGGGTGCAGCGAACCATCGGAGATGAAGAGGTTGTCGTGCCCCCAAACCCGGCCCCAAAGATCGGTAACGGACGTTCTCGCTTCGGTGCCCATGCGGCAGGTGCCGGCCTGATGCTGCCCGCCCGAAAGCCGTGCCACCGGTTCGGCACCCCAGATCTTGCTCGCCCCGGATGCCTCCATCCATTGCTTGGCCTTGCCCAGCATGAATTTCGAGGTGCGGACGGTTTCAGCGTGCGCCACGCCAGATAACCGCACCACCGGCCGGCCGAAGCTGTCCTTCACCTGTCCGTCTAGTTCGACCCGGCAATCGGGGCTCGGGATCTCATGCACGGGTCCTTTCACCTGCACCACGCGCGAATAATTCCTGCGCATGAAATCTTTCGCCTCGGCGCCCCATCTGGGCAGTTCGGGCGGCAGGGCGGTTTTCCAGAAGATGATCGGCAGCATGACGAAATCATCGGCCAGCATGCCGCCGCCGACGACCCCGTCATTGCCGTGGTTGAAGTCACAGGTCGCGATGGTGACGCCCGGCCCGACCGGATCGTGGACCGGTTCGTCGAACAGGCCGAAGGCGGT
>JAQGKB010000348.1 GCA_028290345.1 Hyphomicrobiales bacterium
CCTCGCGCCAGAGCAAGCCGGCATTTGTAAATTGCCGCGCGGCTGACTATGTCTATGTCGAACAAGACCGCAACGCCGGGGAAGTTCGAAAAAACGAACCTCGGTGGAATCGAAGCGGAGCAGTGGCTACTAGGCACAACACATAACCGTGGTTATATTAGCAACTCAACAAGTCATTCAAGCAGGCGCGAAATGTCACTGAAAGATACGAGCGAGCATGCGAACTGCCTGGCCATGTCGGATGTCCTCAATCGCATTGGTGACAAATGGAGCGTCATGGTCGTCGGCATGCTGGCGCACGGTACGCTGCGTTTTAATGAGCTGAAGCGCAAGATCAACGGCGTCAGCCAGCGTATGCTGACTTTGACTTTGCGTAATCTTGAACGCGACGGTCTGGTGACACGCACGATCTACCCCGAGATTCCGCCGCGCGTCGAGTATGGCCTCACCGAACTGGGCAAGACCTTGATCGGCCCGATCGATGCGCTCTGGGAATGGTCGGCGCAGCATCGCGGCGAGGTCGTCGCGGCGCGCGGCATCTATGACACCCGCCACGAAAACGTCGAGCCCGCCTCCGGCGGCGAGCCGCGCAAATACGCGGGCGCCGCTTAGCCGAGCGACGTCGCCCCGATCATGCCAGCACCAGCCGCGGTTCGGCCAGCAGATCGTCCGCCAGCCGGTTGAGGACCCGCTGAAACGGACCGTTATCCCCCAGCGCACGCGACAGCACCAGCGCGCCTTCGATGCGCAAGACCCCCTCCTCCGCCCGCCGATACGCTTCGACAGAAGTGAAGCCGGCTTCCATGACCGCGCCGGCCAATGCCTCGATCCACACCCTGACGTTGGCTTGCGGCACGTCGCGAATGGCCTGCGGCACCCCCTCGATGGAAAACAGCTCGACAAAGCAGCTTTCGCGACCGCCGAAATAAAAGCTGTCCAGCGCCGCCACCATGGCTTCGATCTTGAGTTGCGGGGTGCCGGGTCCCGCCAGCGGCTCGAAGATGTCCGCCCGCATTTGCGCGCTGGTCTGCCGCGCTACCGCCAGCGCCATGCCCTCCTTGCCGCCGGGAAACCGGTGATAGAGCGCCGCTTTCGCCAGCCCTGTCTCCGCCGCCAGCCTCACCAGCGATGCCGCCTCATATCCGCCTGCCCGAAACACCAGTTTCAGCCGAACCAGCAGGTCTTCATCGGTGCTCGTCGTCGGACGCGCCATGATTTCGCACCGTTGTTTACCAAACGGTTGGTAATTGCAGGTGAGGCGAGGTGTCAAGAGGCGCCTGAAGCAGGCTCCCCACCAGCGCGCCGTCATTCCCGCGCAGGTGTTGTGTCCCGTGAGATTAGCGAGACGCTCTGCCGGGGCCTGGTAATCGAGGCATTTGAGCCGGGTGCGATTATAGCTGTCAACGAAGGCATGCAGGAAGGCGTCGCGTTCGGCGTGGCTGGTGAACTTGTTCTTGCCCTCATTGGCGCGCGTGCCGGGCCGGGTGCGGATGAGCTCGGCGAGGCGGCGGTTGAAGCGCTCGACCATGCCGTTGGTCTGCGGATGGAACGGGCGGGTGAGGCGGTGCGCGATGCCGTGGGCGGCGCACACCCGATCGAAGGCGTGCCGGCCGGTGCCGCGGGTGCGCTGGCCCCAGCGGGCGCCGCCGAAGCGATCGGTGAACTCCGAGCCGTTGTCGGTCAGCACCGTGGCGACCGGGTGCGGAAAGGCCTGCAGGAAGCGCTCGAGGCAGGCGGCGGCGGTCTCGGCGTCGCGCCGCGGCATGATCTCGACGTGCACGAAGCGGGTCGCCCGGTCGATGGCGACGAAGACGAGGGCCGGCCGGCCCTGGAGCCGCGTCAGGTGCTTCAGGTCGACATGGATGAAGCCGACCGGGGCAGGCTCGAAGCGGCCGACGACCGGCGCTGCCGCGCGCGCCCGGCGCGACATGCCGTGGCGGACCAGCGTGCGGTGGATGGCGCTGCGCGACAGCTGCGGGTTGCAACAGCGGCGCATCACCTCGACGATGTCGTCCAGCGATAGCGCGAGCTCGCCCCGGAGCTCGACGACCAGTTGCTCCTCGAGCGGGCTCAGGCTGATGGCCTGCCGCTTGGGCGCGTGCGAGCGATCGGCCACCTCGCGCCGGCCGCGCCAGCGCCGGATCGTCGTCTCGCTGACCCCGAGCGCGGCGGCCAGTTCGGCCACGCTCGCCCGGCTCGCCTGGATGGAGGCCCGGGTCTTCGGGGTCGTCGTCGCATTCGCGTGCAGCTTCATGTCCATGATGCGAGCCTCCCTCTCACATGCGCCAAGCCTCGGCATACACCAATTCCGTCCAACCAATCTCCCGCCACAAAACACCTGCGCGGGAATCCAGTACCCCCCGCCTCGCCAATCCTGCCGTGGCACCCGCGTGACCCCAACCACCACGGGGCTTACTGGATTCCCGCCTCCGCGGGAATGACGACTCTTAAACCCGGCGTCCACCACCGTCTTGCCACCCCGCCCCCACTTTGGGACAATGTCCCATCACCACCGGAGGGCCTGCAATGACCTGGCTGCCATCGAACGATCCAATCCTGGGCGACAAGGCCTCGACCGAGGCGATTGAATTGATCGTCGTGCCCCGCACCCGTGATATCGGTCCGTTCCAGGTCCGCCGCGCCCTGCCGCATGGCAAGCGGCAGATGGTCGGGCCGTTCATCTTCTTCGATCATTTCGGCCCGGTTCAGTTCATCGCCGGCCAGGGCATGGATGTCGGCTCCCACCCCCATATCGGGCTTTCGACCGTGACCTATCTCTTCGACGGTCGCGTCACCCATCGCGACAGCGAGCAGAACGTGCAGGAAATCGCTCCGGGCGCCATGAACTTGATGACGGCGGGGCGCGGCATCGCCCACTCCGAGCGCACGCCCGAAGCCACGCGCGCCGGCCCGCACGGCATATTGGGCCTGCAGGCCTGGATCGCCCTGCCGATCGGGCAGGAGGAGATCGACCCGTCCTTCCAGCATTTCGATCCAACCGTGCTCCCATCGGTAGAGGATGCTGGCCTCCGCGCACGGATCATTGCCGGCTCGGCCTATGGCAAAACCTCGCCGGTCAAAACCCTCTCGGATTGGTTCTACGTCGAGGTGGCACTCGCCGAGGGGGCCGTGGCGCCGCTCGATGCCGATCACGAGGACCGCGGCGTCTATATCGTCGATGGCGAAATCGAAATCGCCGGCGACCGCTTTGAAGGCCCGCGTCTGCTGGTGTTCCGCCCCGGCGATCGCATCTCGATCAAGGCGGTGCGCCCGACCCGCATGATGTTCCTCGGCGGCGCCACTATGGAAGGGCCGCGCCACATCTGGTGGAATTTCGTCTCCTCCAGCCAGGAGCGCATCGAGCAAGCCAAGCAGGATTGGGCCATGGCCCGCTTCCCCGCGATTCCCGACGAAAGCGAAATCATTCCGCTACCGTGACCTACGGGTAATTTGGCAGGAATTGACCGATCTTTGTCATTGCTGCCAACGCCGCTCGTGCTGATGATAGTGAGGTGAGCAAAGGGGCACCGTCATGATCGCCAGCCGTTTCCTGCCTGCCGGCGCCGGCGGACGCAATGCCGCGGTCCTCGCCCTCTGCCAGGGGCTTTATGTCTGCGGCTTTTCCGTCGATCTGACCCTGACCGGAATCAATGGCTACCAGCTTGCCCCCGACAAGGTCCTTGCCACCCTGCCCTTCGCACTGATCGCCGTCGGCGCGGCCATCGTCACCGTGCTTGCCGCCTTCATCATCGGCCGCCTCGGCCGCCGCGTCGGTTTCGCCATCGGCTCGCTCTGCGGCGCCAGCGGGGGCCTGGTGTCAGTATGGGCAGTATTCCACGGCCAGTTCTGGGTATTTTGTATCGGCACCGCGCTGATCGGCGGCTACCAGGGCTTTGCCCAGTACTATTCAATTGCCGCAGCCGACTCGGTTTCCACAGCGCAAAAGAGCCGCGCTATCTCGACGGTCCTCGCCGGCGGCGTGCTCGCCGCGCTCGCCGGGCCGGTGCTGGCTAACTGGAGCAAGGACCTGATCCCCGGCGTGATGTTCGCTGGTGCCTATGTGCTGGTGGCGGGCCTGGCGCTGCTTTCGACGATGCTGCTACTCAGCCTTTATCGCGATATCGAGCCGCATCTTGCCACCGGCACCGACCCGCTGCTGCCGCCCCGGCCGCTGCGCGAAATCGTCCGCCAGCCGATCTTTGGCGCCGGCGTCGCCACCACTATGGCCGCCGCCGCCGGGATGGTCTTCATGATGACCGCCGCGCCGCTCGCCGCTGTGGCCTGCAATTACAGCATCGGCGATGGCGCACAAATCATCCAGTGGCACCTGATCGGGATGTTCGTTCCCTCGTTCTTTTCCGGCCGCCTCGTGGCGCGCTTCGGCGTCTGGCCGATTCTCGCCCTCGGTATGGGCCTGATCGCCGCCAGCGCCGCCATTGCCATCGCATCGACGGCCCTCATCGCCTTCTACATGGCGCTTTTTGTGCTCGGCGTCGGCTGGAACTTCATGATTGTCTGCGGCACGACGCTCCTGTCGCAATCCTATCGGCCCAACGAACGGGCCAAGACCCAGGCACTCTCCGGCGTGCTGGGCAATACCGCCGGCACGATCGCTGCGCTCTCCTCGGGAGCGATACTCGTAAGTGCCGGCTGGACACTGCTCAATTTCGGCGTGCTGCCCATCCTCGCGCTCTGCCTGCTGATGATCCTGCGTTGGGTGCAGGCCGACAAGACTCCCGGCCCGGTCGCCGTCTCCTGAGGAGGTTTTTCGCCCGATGAACACCATCACCAGTCATCCCGCCGGCGAGCCGCGCCTCGTCGTCATGGCCGCCTTCCCCGGCGGCAATCTCATCGACATCGCCGGCCCGCTGCAAGCCTTCGACACCGCCCACCAGATGCGGCCCGCAGGCTCACCCGGCTACCACATCAGAACCGTATCGGAGACCGGCGGCCAGATCGTCACCGCACCCGGCCTTGCCATCGCCACCGAGCCGCTGAGCGCCCTGGCCGACGCACGCATCGATACCCTCATCATTCCCGGCGGCCTGCCGCGCAGCGAACCGTTCGGCGTCGACGGCCTCGTCGCCTGGCTGGCGCAGAATGCGCGCATGGCCCGGCGGCTTTGCTCGGTCTGCACCGGCGCCTTCCTCCTCGCCGATGCCGGCCTGCTCGCCGGCAAGCGCTGCACCACCCATTGGTCGCGCGCCGATGAGTTGCGGGCGCGGCATCCGGGTCTCGATATCGACGCGCAATCGATCTTCATCCGCGATGGGGACACCTGGACCTCCGGCGGAGTGACCGCCGGCATCGATCTCGCCCTGGCGCTGATCGAAGCCGATCTCGGCCACGAAACCGCCATCGCCACCGCCCGCCAATTGGTGATGTTCGTCAAGCGACCCGGCGGGCAGGCCCAGTTCAGCGCCCCGCTCGCCCTGCAGGCCTCGCGCCACGCCACCTTCGCCCCGCTGCACGGCTGGATCGCCGAGCATCTCGACACGGATTTGCGCGTCGAGCGCCTCGCGGCCGAGGCTGGCATGAGCCCGCGCACGTTTGCCCGGACCTATGCGGCCGAGATTGGCCGCACGCCCGCCAAATCGGTCGAACTCATCCGGCTGGAAGCGGCCTGCCGGGCGCTTGAGCAGACCCAACTGCCGCTCAAGCGCATTGCCGCATCGGTGGGGCTCGGCACCGAGCAAAACCTGCGCCGCGTCATCCAGCGCCAGTTCGGCATCAGCCCCGCCGACTACAGGGCGCGGTTCGCCCGAACCGCTGGTTCAATGCAGCATGACCAACCCTGAGACTCGCGCCGCCTCCCGCCTCGGCCGGCTCACCACCTGCGGCCGCTCGGGAATGAAGCGCCGGATCGGCTCCTCGTGAACGAGCAGCGACCCATCGATCCTGGCCCAGCGCCGCGCGCCGGCCAGGGCCTCTTCGCTGACATCGAAATAGGCCGGCACCCATGGCCGGCCGCTGCCGAATTCGGTCGGTTCGCCATGGATGGAAACGTTCCAGCCGAAGCGCTGCCACAGCGCCAGCCAGAACACATCCTGGATGCCGCCGATCTTGGTAATGTGCTCGGCGAGGCAATATTCCATCACCGAATAGCAGAACTGCGCCTTGAGCCGTATGCCAAGTCCCTCGCGATGTTCCGGAACGACGAACCCGCGCGTCCATTCGGCAACGCTGGGGTCGCGGATGACGCCGCCCTCCCGCGTGCAAAGGTGCGAAAATACTTCGCTGAGCATGTGCGGCTCGTTGGTCGGCACGAAGCGCGAGCCGGTGATGACGCGGCCTTCCTCGACCCCGATCAGATAGACCGCGTGGTCGGTATCGAACTGGTCTATCTCCCACCCATCCGGAGATGGATCGCGCCAGTGCAGTTCCTCGACATAGATCTTGTGCCGCGCCCGGAAAAACTGATCGAGCACATCGGCGTAAAGGTGCTGGTTCGAACTGGTAACGACATGGACTTCCATCGCATCGCTCCTGCTTGTTGGTGCAATGCGAAGTTGAGCACTTGGCCGCAACCACCGCGACTACGCGATTCCGTAGTTGACACTCGCGAAAATCCAGGAATCATCCAAAGGCTACTGCGTCGCCCGACCGCGTATCACAGTCGGATTTGCCGGAGATGGAGCGCGCGCGCCACTGCATGGGTGGTATTGACGACCCGCAATCGCTTCCGTGCGCCGCGCAGATGGTATTCGACCGTATCTTCCGAAATACCCAGGATCATCGAAACGTCCCAGATGCTCTTGCCGTTGGCGACCCACGAGAGGATTTCGCGCTGTCGCGGCGTGAGGTCCGTGGCGGTCGGCATCTCGTGGCGCAGCATTTCCATGGCGCGGCCCTGAAACAGCACCGAAGCCAGGTACATCAGGCCTTTCTGCCGCCGGTCGAGCCGGCATCTCGTGTCCGAGGCGAGCGATACCACCGCCTGCCAGTGATCCGGGTCGGCCATGGGAAAGCCCATGCCATCCACCAGCCCCATATCGGATGCTTCGCCGGCGATGATCGTTGCGCGCTTGGTCACCGGCGAACCGGCGCGCGCCTCGTCCCAAAAAAACGGCTTGTTCTGCGAAAACGACCACTGGGTAACCGGATCATCGTAGAAATACGCCTGCTCGCGATACCGGTCGAGCCAGGCAGTCGGCCACTTGTTGACCACTACCAGAGATTCCGGGTCCTCTCCCGCCGCCGGCAGGCCCGCAACGACGTAGTGGTTGAATCCGAATTCGTGCACGACCCGGCTGAAGTCATCCACGAGCGTAGCAAGCTCTGAGTGGCTTCCGCACCGATCAACAAACCCGAGAGCTAGCTCCTCAAGCCGTTGCACGATTTGTGCCTTGCAATAATTTAAACACCCCGGAATTTACACTCGCCTGCCGGAAAGGGTCAATTCGCAATATTATGGACTTCGCTCACAAAGGCGTTGGAACCTTTCCGCCCTCCGCCCATTCGCGCTCGCGAAGCGATCGTGCCCCGGAAGTCGACCACGAAGTCGCTCTTCGCGCGAAATGCTTCGGTCACCGAAGCGCGGTCAAACAGGCGAAGGAGAGTTTTTTCCAGACGGCGAGTGCACTTAATTCGGGCAACGCCCGAGCGGCGTGACTCTTGTCACAGATGGTGATGGTTGGTGGTGGTGCGGGCGGTCGGAATCGAACCGACACTCTTTTCAGAACTGGATTTTGAGTCCAGCGCGTCTACCAGTTCCGCCACGCCCGCAATCGGCAGGTGATCGCAGCGGAAGCTGTCGAACACCATGGCCGGTCGGAGTTACGGGAAAGCGCGTTGCCAGTCAATCTGCAATGAGCGGCAACTCACTCGGAACCGGCAGCTTCGCTTGCGCTTTCCCCTGCATGACCGGCAAAGGCATGATCAGGGTGGGGGTTTCAGGATGGACCTATCCGCCCTGGCGCGGCAATTTCTATCCCAAGGGCCTGCGGCAGAAGGACGAACTGGCTTACGCCGCTTCGGTCTTCAATGCCCTCGAGGTCAATGGGACGTTCTATGGCTTGCAGACGCCGCAGAGTTTTCAGAGCTGGGCGGCGGCCGTGCCGGACGATTTCGTCTTCGCGGTGAAGGGCTCGCGCTTCATCACTCACATCCTTCGATTGCGTGAGGCCGAAACCGCGCTGGCCAATTTCTTCGCCTCGGGCCCCTTGGCGCTGCACCACAAGCTCGGGCCGATCCTCTGGCAATTCCCGCCCAATTTCCAATTTGACGCAAAGCTCTTCGATGATTTTTTCGCGCTGCTGCCGCACGATGCCGAAACTGCAAGCCAACTGGCCCGCCGGCACGATCACCGTCTGCGTGCCCCGCCCTACCTCGACACCGAGGGAATCGACAAGGTTCGCCACGCCGTGGAAATTCGGCACGAGAGTTTTCGCGACATCGCGTTCGTGAACCTCCTGCGCAAGCACAATATTACGCTCGTCTGCGCCGATACGGTGAAATGGCCGCTGCTGATGGATTTGACCGCCGACTTTGTCTACTGTCGCCTGCACGGGTCGACCGAGCTCTATCGCAGCCGCTATTCCGATGAAGAGATCGCCCGCTGGGGAGAGCGCGTCATGGCCTGGGCCCAGGGTCGGCCGATGCACGATGGCAATTTCATCGCCCCTCCCCTTGACGATGGCAGGCCGCGCGACGTCTTCTTGTTCTTCGACAACACCGATAAGCTGCAAGCGCCCGACAACGCAAAAATGCTGATGCGCCGGGTTGGGGTGGAGAAGGCGGAAGTGCTCGATCATGGCTGAAACTGGCATCATCAGAAGCGGCTGCGCCGGCTGGATTTTTGAGCCCTGGCGCGGTGAGTTCTATCCAAAAGGCCTGCCGCAAAAGCAGGAGTTGAACTACGCCAGCCGGCATGTGCGGACCATCGAGATCAACGCCACTTTCTACCGAAACCAGACCTTGGCGAGCTATTCGAACTGGGCGGGCGAAACCCCGGAGGGGTTTGTCTTCAGCCTCAAGGGCCCGCAACTGATCACCCACATCAAGCGCCTGCGCGACG
>JAQGKB010000350.1 GCA_028290345.1 Hyphomicrobiales bacterium
CCGCGCGATCCTGAGGGTCAAACCGGGATGGCGGTCTTGATCCACTCGGCGGCCTTGTCCATCGCCGAGTTGAGGTTGTCGCGAAAACTCAGGCCCGAAGGTTTTCTGGGCCGGAAATCATGGTCGCCGTCCTCGAGCCAGTGCAACGCGATGGCCGGCGACAGCGTGTAACCGGGGACGTCCTCGCTGGTGCCGAACGGGTCGCGTGTGCCCTGGCAGATCAAGGTCGGCACAGTGAGATCCTTGAGGTGCGCCGTGCGCAACTGCTCGGGCTTGTCCGGCGGATGAAACGGGTAGCCGAAGCAGATGAGACCCGCAATGGCCTGTTGCTGATACAGCTCCTCGGCGGCCATGCTGGCCACCCGCCCGCCCATGGATTTGCCGCCGATGACCAGGCACGGCCCCGGCGTCGGCAGCGCGGCGATGGCTGCCATGAACTCCGGCTTCACCGTGTCGGCACGCGGCACGGCCTTGCGGCCTTCGCTCGTCCGCCGGCTGGCCATATAGGCGAATTCGAAGCGGGCGGTGCGGATGCCGCGTTCGCCCAGCCCGCGCGCTATCTCGTTCATCCACGGATTGTCCATCGGTGCCCCGGCGCCATGCGCGAACAGCAGCATGGCCTCGGCATTCTCCGGGCCGGAAAATAGAAAATTCACCATTGCAATGCCCCCCTCCCGCGATGCGGACTGCCTGCACGTTGCCGGAGCTTACCCCGGCCCGGCGCCAGCCTATAGGCCAATTCTTTACTGACCTTGGTGTCAGGGTTTGACGCAAACGTCAGGCCATGACACCCTTTCTTCAACAAGCGAGCAAAAGGCTCTGAGGAGAAGTTTGATGACCGCTCTTGCCCCAGCCGAAGCGCCGGTCCGCCCATGGATCGAGCACTATCCTCCCGGCATCACCTGGGACATCAAGGTTGATACCACCCCGGTGCATGAACAGGTGCTGGCGGCCTGCGCCAAGTCGCCCTCCGCCATCGCGCTGGATTTTCTCGGCGCCCAGACCAGCTTTGGCGCACTGGGAGCGGCCATCGAAGCCTTCGCCGGAGCGCTGCAGAAGCGCCTGGGGGTGAAGAAGGGCACGCGCGTGGCGCTGATGCTGCCCAATACGCCGTTCTATGTCGTCGCCTACTACGGCGTGCTGCGCGCCGGCGGTACGGTGGTCAATTGCAACCCGCTCTATACGATGCCGGAACTCACCCACATCACCTCGAATGCGGGCGCCGATATCCTGGTGACGCTCGACCTCAACATGCTGTTTTCCAAGGCCGAGGCGCTGTGTCTTGCCGGGCAGGTGAAGACCATCGTGGTCTGCAATTTCGTCGACGCCCTGCCCAAGCTGAAGGGGCTGCTCTATCGCATCGCCAAGGCCAAGGACCTGGCGGTGGTCCGTGACTCCTCGATCAGCAGCAAGGTGGTCTATTATCGCGATCTGGTTGCCCGCAAGGATGCGCCGACGCCGGTGCCGATCGATCCTTTCACCGACGTGGCGGTGCAGCAATATACCGGCGGTACTACCGGCGCGCCGAAAGGCGCCATGCTCAGCCACGCCAACATCGCCGCCAATCTCAGCCAGATCGACGAATGGGCCGACCGGCTGTTCTTCCCGCCCTCCAAGGTCGTGGCGGTGCTGCCGTTCTTCCACATCTTCTCGATGACCGCCTGCATGAACCTGCCGCTCAGCAATGGCGCGCAAGTGGTGATGCTGCCGCGCTTCGAGATGAAGGCAATGCTGGCGCTCGTCGAGCGCACCAAGGCCAATGTGCTGCTCGCCGTTCCGACGCTGCTTCATGCGCTGGCCAAAGCCAAGGACGTGGGCTCCAAGTTGCAGAGCCTCGAAATTGCCGTCTCCGGCGGCGCGAGTCTCCCCAACGAAATCCGCGAGGCGTTTGCGAAGATCTCGCCGATCCGACTGGCCGAGGGCTATGGGTTGACCGAGGCGTCGCCCGTAGTCTGCTGCGCGGCGCTGCATGTCGAATCCAAGCCCCTTTCCATCGGCCAGCCGCTACCGGCCACCGATATCCGCTTTGCCGATCTCGATGATCCCGGCAAGGTGGTGCCGCTGGGCGAACGCGGCGAGTTGCAGGTCAAGGGCCCGCAGGTCATGCTCGGCTATTACAACGATGATGAAGCGACCAAGGCCGCATTCATCGATGGCTGGCTGCGCACCGGTGACGTCGGCTATATCGATGCCGACGGATACGTGTTCCTCGTCGACCGCATCAAGGATCTGATCATCTGCTCGGGCTTCAACGTCTACCCGCGCATGATCGAGGAAGCGCTCTACCTGCATCCAGCGGTCGAGGAAACCAGCGTCATCGGCGTGCCGGACGAATATCGCGGCGAGGCCCCGGTTGCCTTCGTCAAGTTGCGGCCCGAGGCCAAGGTAAGTGCGGCGGAGATTAAGAGCTTCCTTGCGGAGCACCTCAACAAGCTCGAACTGCCGCGCGAGGTCATCTTTAAGGAGCAACTGCCCAAGACCCTGATTGGAAAGCTCTCGAAGAAAGAATTGCGCGAGGAGTACAAGGCGATGAAAGCGCACAAGAATGAACCGGCCTGAGCTCGACAGCCGCGATCTGTACGCCATTGCCGACCTTGCCAAGGAGTTCGGCATCTCGACACGGGCGATCCGCTTCTACGAGGCCAAGGGATTGCTGACCCCCGGACGGGTCGGCGGCACGCGGATTTTCCGCCGGCGCGACCGGGCGCGGCTGATTCTGATCCTGCGTGGCAAGCGGCTGGGCTTTTCGCTGCGCGATATCTCGGACTACCTCAGCCTTTATGATGCCGATCGCACTCAGCACGCCCAGGTGGCGCTGCTGGTGGAAAAAGTCGACCAGCGGTTGAAGCTCCTGCAAGAGCAATGGACTGATCTGGAGACGACCATCGCCGAGCTGCGCGAGATCCGCAAGCTCGCCTCCGAGCGCATGGGCGCCGCGGGCTAGGCCGCGCCTTCGATCCTTTCGGGCAGGGCCAACGAGTGGAGGAGCGATAGCCAGCGTTCGAACTCGCGCGGCGGCAGTGGGCGCGATACGAGATAGCCTTGCAGCACATCGCATTGCAGCGCGGTGAGGAAGCGCCGCTGCGCCTCGGTCTCGACGCCTTCGGCCACCACGGTCAGCCCGAGGCTCTGCCCGATGCGGATCACGGCGCGGGCCACGGCCTGAGAATTGGCGTCGGCCTCGAGCTCGGCCATGAAGCTGCGATCGATCTTGAGCTCGGTGATCGGCAGTTTTGCCAGATGGCTGAGGCTGGAATAGCCGGTGCCGAAATCATCCATCGAAAGCCCGATGCCGTAGTCGTGCAGGGCCCGGGCGTTCTCCATCGAAGCCGGGCAATCATCCATCATCACCCCCTCGGTGATCTCGACGGTCAGCATGTGCGGACTGAGTTCGTGGCGGTCGAGGATTTCGACGACCCGCGAGAAGAGATCACGGTTTCGGAAATGCAAGGGCGAGATGTTGACCGAGACCTGCGGCACGTCAAATCCACGGGCGCGCCAGTCCTTGAGCTGGCGGCAGGCTGCATCGAGCGCCCATTCGCCGATCGCTTCGATCAACCCGCAGGTTTCCGCCAGAACGATGAAGCGGCCGGGCGAGATTTCGCCCAGGACCGGATGGGTCCAGCGCGCCAGGGCCTCGACGCCCTGCAGCGAGCCGTTATCGGCCCGCACCTGCGGCTGGTAGTGCAGCCGCAATTGCCCTTCCGCCAGCGCGGTGCGCAAAGCGGCGGCGAGCATCAGCCGATCCTGGGTCTGTTGGTTCATCTCCGGCGAGAAGAAGCGATAGCTGCCGCGCCCTTCCGCCTTGACCTGGTACATGGCGGTATCCGCATGCCGCAGCAGCGTGCCGTCGTCTAGCCCGTCGCTGGGGTATAGGCTGATGCCGATGCTGGCGGAGGCCGGCAGCGACGTACCGTCGATGACTACCGGCTCCCGCAGGGAGTCCATGATCTCTTCCGCCGCGCTTGCGGCGCCCGCGGCGTCGCAATCGGGCAGGATGATGACGAATTCATCGCCGCCGAGCCTGCTGACGGTATTTTCGGGGCTCAGCTGCCTTCGCAGCCGCCGCGCGATTTCGACCAGGAACTGGTCGCCCACGGCATGGCCCAGCGAGTCGTTGACGTCCTTGAAGCGATCGATATCGAGAAAGAAGAACGCCGCCGGCTTGCCGGATGCCGAACGGCCGGTGATGGCGGCGCTGATCCGTTCGCCCAGCGCCGCCCGGTTGGGGAGGCCGGTGAGCGGATCGTAGTAAGCGAGGCGCGCGATGTGAGCCTTGGCCTCGTGGCGCTCGAAGGCGAGCACGCAGAGGTGCAGGCACGTATCGACGAGATATTCATGCCAGGCGCTGGGGCCCTGCTTGCCGCGAAAGTAGAAGGCGAACGTGCCGGCCACGCGCCCGTCGCGCAACTTGATCGGGTTGGACCAGCAGGCCTGCAGCCCGAGCGGCAGCGCCAGATGCTTGAAATTGGCCCAGAGCGGATCGCTGGCGATATCGGCAACCCAGACCGGCTCGCCGCGAAATGCCGCAGCGCCGCACGAACCCATGGTGGGGCCGATTGGCGCGCCGCTGATCGTCTCGCCAAAGCTTTCGGGCAGGCTGGGGGCGGCGAGAGGCCGGACCTTTCCGTCCTCCACCGCAAAGATGGTGCAGGAGACTTCTGGCGCCATGGCTTCGACGTGGCGGCAGATCAGCGCCATGGTCTGTGGCAGCGGCAGGTCGCTGGCCACGGCCTCGAGCGCGTCGCGCTGCAGGACCTGCAGGCGCTTGTTGTCCGTGATGTTGGTGACGACGGTAACGACGTTGCGGATCGCGCCGGCGGCATCGAGGATCGGGTTCACCACCAGGGAAACCCAGATCTCATTGCCGAACTTGTCCCGGGTCAACACGTCTTCCTGGAAACTCGTTCCTCCGTCGGCGCGGCGGCGAAGGTGGCTTACCGTTTCCAGACTGTTGTATTTTCCGACGAAGACTGCCTCGGCGGATTTGCCCATCACCTCGGCCCGCTCATAGCCGAACATCTCGGTGAACGCGGCGTTGACATAGCAGATGGTCCGCTGCGCGTCGCTGATGATGACGACGCGGCGGGTCTCGTTGGCGGCGAGCGACAGCAGCGCCATCTCGTCCTGGGCGGCGCGTCCGCCGCTGATGTGGCGCACGACGGCGACGCGCAGCAGTTCGCCGCAGATCAGGGTGCTGGAGACGCGCATGGACGCTACGATGTCGATGCCTTTGGAGGAACCGATCCGGAGGTTTTCTGCCGTCGGGGCGCTTGCGAAGCCG